>JAJXTK010000450.1 GCA_021783935.1 Myxococcales bacterium
CACCCCTTCCGATCACGCCCCGCCGCAGGGCTCCGCCGAGGGGGACTTGTGAACGGTGACCGCCTCGGCGGCGGCGGCCGAGAGCACCTTGTGAACGAGACCCACGGACACGCCCAGCTCGGCGGCGATCATCCTGAAGCTCCTGCCCGACGCCCGAAGCTCGCGGGCGAGGTCGACGTCGAAGCGAACGGGCTTCCTTCCGAGACGCACCCCACGTCGTCGGGCAGCGGCGAGACCGGCGATAGTGCGTTCGCGGATCAGCTCGCGCTCAAGTTCCGCTACCGCCGCCAAGACGTGGAAGGTGAACCTGCCGCTCGGGCTTGTGGTGTCGATGGTGTCCTGCACGCTCACGAGGTCGACCCCGATCGCGCGCATCGGCGACCCTCGACTTCGCGTTCCTCGCGAGCTGCGAGGACGATGAGATCCGCCGGGAATTCGGCCGCACCATCGGGCGCGCGATCTCCGGCGCGCTGGAGCGCGAGGCGTAGGCCGCTCCAGCACATCCAGATCAGATCAGAAGGACCCGAACCGGCCCCCGCCATGTGGGGCATGGAGGCGGAGTGCCCCGGCGCGATGGCGGGCAAGTCATGCGCGCCGGGGGCTCCGATGCAGCACTATGGACAATACACCGGATGCGAGCTGTGGGCCCGTTGAAACGAACATCTCTACAACCGAGACCGCGAACGCGCCCGAGACAGTGACGAGCGAGGAGCCCACAAGGACCACGGCGACGAAGCCCAAGGACGCAGCCGAGTCCGAATCGCAGACCGGCCCAGAGCCTGCGGTCGGACCCACCGAGATAGGCTCGGTTGGAGGTTCGGCGCGCTGGAAGACGCTCCGCGACAGGATGCGCGCGACGATCGATGCCAAGAGCCGCGTCCGCCTGAATCTGTCCGACTACATGCGGCTCTTGGACGTCGGGCCCGACGAGTGGATCGAGCTTCAGGCGATCGAGATGCGCAAGCCCGCGGCCCTTGGGCTTCGAGGGCGGACGGCCGCCGCGCACGGTCGGGGTCTGGATGCGCTCGTGGATCTTCTGGCTGAGGCCGACGACCCCGAAGCGGGTCTCGATGCGCAGGGGTTGTACCTCGTTCCGAACAAGATCGCGTCCGGCGTCGAGGCGCGTACGACGCCACGCACGTGGACCTCAATCGAGTCGGGCACCTCGGACCGCGACATCCTCGCGCGCCGGTGCCTGTACATCGACTGCGATCCCAACCGGCCCTCGAAGATCCAAGCGAACAGGACGGAGAGCGCCGCGTCCCGTGATCTATGTCAGCGAATCTACACACGCCTCGTGAAGATCCTCGGTCGTGAGGACGCGCTGGGCCTTGGGTTCTCCGGGTCAGGTTTTCAGATTCACATCGCGCTCGACGCGATCCCTTCAAGTCTCGCGTCCGAGGACGAGCCGTCGAGGCTGATCAAGGAAATCCTCACGTTCCTCGATGCCACCTACGGGAACGCCGCTGCGAACGTCGACACGAGCGTCTTCGACCCGAAGCGGATCGCACCCGCCTGGGGAACCTTCAAGCGGAAGGGGGCCTCGGGGCACGCGGATCGACCCTGGCGCCGCACCGCATTCGTCGCACCCGAACACATTCATCGCCTTGGCCTCGACGAGCTTCGACGTCTTCACGGCGTGCTGCGCGACGAAGTACCACCTGAGAAGAGGGACAAGACCATCGGGGAAGCGGCTGCGAAGCCTTCGAGTGCTTCCCGTAGTCGAACGGACGGCGAGAGCATCTGGCGCGTGTGCAACCGCATCCCCATCCGCGACGTCGCAGGCCGTCTCGGCATGGATCTGCGGGCGCCAACGTGCCCGTGGTGCGGGGCGAACGAGAGCGTCGACTTCCTCGACCGGAAGAAGAAGCCCAAGAACATCCTCAAGTGCCTGCACCAGACGTGCAAGCAGAAGGGGGCGAGTCCGGTCAGCTTGGTCGCGAAGGTCGCTTTCGGCTGCGATTCGATCGAGGGGGATGCGGAGAAGGCGCGCGCAGTGCTCGACTGGTTCGCCAGAGAGTTCGGGGTCAAGACGACGAAGCGCTATCGCAAGAACCCGTCGGTGCCCCTGGATGGGGGCGATCACTTCAGCGTCGAGGAGCACGACGCACCGGATCCTGTCGGCGCGCGTGCGCCCGAGGCTCCCGCGAGCAGTGCCGCCAACGGTGCCCGCGCGTTCGCCTGCACTGATCTCGGGAACGCCGAGCGACTTGCTCACCGACATGGCGCCGACCTTCGCTACTGCGACCTGTGGAAGAAGTGGCTCGTCTGGACGGGCAAGCGTTGGCAGATCGCCATCAAGAAGGAGGTCGAGCGGTTCGCACAACTCACTGTGCGCAGCATCTACCGGGAGGCGGCGGCCGAGGCCGACCCCGATCGGCGAAAGTCGGCGGCGGAGCACGCCAAGAGCAGCGAGAGCAACGCCCGAAAGGTCGCCCTGATTGACCACGCGAAGAGCCTTCCTGGGATTCCCATCGTTCCGGACGAGCTGGACTGCCATCCGTGGCTGCTCAACGTCCAGAACGGGACGATCGACCTGAAGACCGGCACTCTTCGTGAGCATCGACGGGAAGACCTGCTCACCAAGATCGCAGGGACGTCCTACGACCCGACTGCCACGTGTCCGCAGTACGACGCCTTCCTTGCGCGTGTTCTACCTGATGAGCAGGTGCGCGGCCTGGTCGACCGCTTGGACGGCTACGGGCTCACCGGAGTGGTCGAGGATCACGTCTTCCCGATCCACTTCGGCGGCGGACGCAACGGCAAGGGCGTACACACGAACGTGCTCCTGGACGTCCTGGGCGAGTACGCCCGCCTGATCCCTACCGAACTCCTGGTCGCGAAGCGTGACAGCCACCCCACCGAGAAGACGACCTTGTTCGGGACGCGGCTCGCGGTTGCCGTCGAGACCGAGGAGAACCGCGCGTTGAACGTCGCCTTCGTCAAACAGGCGACCGGCGGCGATCGGATCTCGGCGCGCCGGATGCACGAGGACTTCTGGGAGTTCGAGCCGACCCACAAGCTCCAGCTCTCGACCAACCACCGGCCAGTCATCCGCGAGACGAAGGACGCCATCTGGGATCGCGTTCTGCTCATCCCGTGGAACGTGCGGATTCCCGAGGCCGAGCGCGACCGGAAGCTCGGGGAGAAGCTCAAGGCGGAAGCGCCAGGCATTCTCGCCAGACTCGCCCGTGCCTGCCTGGAGTGGCAGCGCGGCGGGCTGGCCATTCCGGATGCAGTGCGCGTCGCGACGGCGAGCTTCCGCACCGAGATGGACGTCCTCGGCACGTTCATCCGTGACGTCTGCGTCGAGGACGATACGGCCGAGAGCGGCTCGACCGCGCTGTTCACGGCGTACCTCGAATGGGCCCGGGGGCACAACGAGAAGGAAGTGAGCCAGACCGCCTTCGGCACGCAGCTTCGCGAGCGGGGGTTCGAGAACAAGCGGGACTCCAGGACCGGCCGCAGCGCTTGGCGCGGGCTGCGGCTGCGCGATGATTTGGCCGTCCAGACGCCCGACGTCCGGGAGGAAACCGTGTCGAGCGGCGATCTCGAAGCTCTCTTCGACAGGGCGTGCGAGGGGTTGACTGAAGGGTCTGAAGGGTCTGAACCCGATTTCGGGTTTGCCCCTTACGAAGGCGCTATCCGTACGAGAAACCGAAATCCCCTTCAGACTCTTCAGACCCTTCAGGCGAGGGGTTCCACGAACATCACGCGTGCCGGAAATGACGGCAATTCGCCCACCTTGAGCGCGAACCTGATCGGCATCTCCAACGTCAACGCCGTGCTCACGGTGACGCCCGTTTCCATCGCGAGCCGTCCCACGCCCCACCTGCGGCTCGTCGGGGCAGACGAAGACGGGCGGGAGCCCGAACCCGAG
This sequence comes from Myxococcales bacterium, assembly GCA_021783935.1. GTDB lineage: Bacteria > Myxococcota_A > Polyangia > Polyangiales > JADJMO01 > CAIXWQ01. The sequence continues at coordinate 3,881 of JAJXTK010000450.1, forward strand.
TCCCCGCTGGAGCAGGCGGACGAGGGTGAGTACCTCGCCGTCTACGACCAGATCGAGGCGTCCGACGTCCCCGACCTGTACGTCGCCCGCGCGCGCACGACCGCGAACACGAAGGCCTTCGCGATCATCCCCGCCGAGCTGAGGGAGCAGGTCGAGAGCCTCATCCAGGCGAAGTCGCCGCTCGTCATCACCGTTCGGCACAGGCCACGGCCGGACGGCGCGGGCACCTACGCGGCCGTCACGAGCGCTCGGCACCACGAGGAGCTGAGCGCGTGAAGCCAAGAGACCTCGCACCCGTGCAGATCGAGGGCCTCCGGGGCGTCGCCCCGGTGTAGTGCCCGTGGCGGGCCGTAGTCCTTGGTTCGCGAGACCCCTATGAGATGAGGAGGCATCCATGTCGATCCCTATGACCGTGACCGAAACGTTCGAGCCGCAGGCGGTGGAGTTCCAGGTCAACTTCGGTCCCGACCACGCTTTGGCGCCGCAACAATTCGGCGCCGTCGTTTTGGACTACGGGCCGAGCCGGATCACCTCCGTCGTCTTCAGGCTAAAGGATACCAACCGCAACAGGTCCGGGCACCTGCTAGCCGAGGGGCTCAACGCGTACGCGTACGACGTCGATCCCGACTCGAAGCCGACCATCCGGGAGGCCTTGGAGATCGCGATCGGCTATCTGGAGCGTGATTTCCGGGAGTGAGATGCCCACCATCCAGCACGACGACGCCACCGACGGCTCGACCGACGCCCACGTCCACTCGCGGGACGACGTGCGCCGACACGGCCGCGCGCAGACCCCCTGCGTGAGTTTCGGCATTTTGACACCGCCCCCCCGCCGACCGTCGCGCGCGCGGGGGGGGAGGAGCGGCGTCTCGGTGACGTTGTCCTCGACGTTCACGTGCGCTTCCCCGATGCCCATGTCGTTGATCGGCGGATCGGGCGGCATCTAGCGGAATGTCGCCCGCCCGAGGTCGCTGGCCCCCCGAGCAGTGAGCGTCGGGCTGCCAGGTTGCCCAGACCCTCCGTGCCCGCGAGACCGCACGATCACGCGGGCGGGCCGATCCTCTTGATGACGTGTCCCTAGTAGAAGATCTCCCCGGCGTGAACCGGGGGCGGCGGGCACTCCTGCCAGATCGACTCGACGCTCGCAAATTCTGCTGACGTACAAGGGCGCCACCTACTTGTGGACGGCGTTGCACAGGTCGCGATTATCGTACCGTCAGCAATGTTGACGAAGCACCCCGCCGTTCCGCAGGACCCAGTGTCATAGGTCGGGAGAGGAGCTGGTACGCAAAGCATGGCCCTTTCGTAGCAGTTACGATTGGTGTCTTCGTAGAACGACCACGTGAGGCAATCCGAGATACAGTTCCCCGTCTGATCTTGGCACGCCGGCGTAACCGGCTTGGCGTCCGTTGCGTCAGCCTCAGTCGCGCTGTCGGCTGCGACGTTAACGTCGCCTTCGATTTCGCCGTCCGCTACTTCCCCAGGCTGGTCTACGTGTCCCCCGCACCCGCCCGCCGCCGGGGCGAGCCCCAACGCCAGGCAGATGACCAGCAGCGCGCGACTTGAGGCGTTCATCAGTTCGCCACCGAGAGAGCGCTCTCCAAGGACAACACAGGAACCTGGTGACA
>JAJXTK010000451.1 GCA_021783935.1 Myxococcales bacterium
CCGCTCTTCCTGAATTTCAGGCGATAGCTGCGCGCCTCGCCTTGGAGGAACTTCACCTTCGGCTTGCGATCGACGGGCCCCGATCGCTCCGCGCGCGCCTTGACGACGGGCTCCTCGGCGCCGAGCGCGCGCAGCTGCACCAGGCGCTGCTCGCGCATCGCCGACAGGTCGCACGCGATGCCGCAGTCGTAGCAAACGAGCTTGCGCACGTCGGCGACCGCGTCGCGCGCGTTGGTGTGGTGCACAAACGCGCCGACCGCCTTGCCGCACGGCGGCGAGAGCTGGTCCTTCAGCGCCTTGCGGTACTCGCGCGCGAGGAAGCCGTCCTCGAGCCCGACGTCGATGTGCGACCACGGCAAGCGCGCCGACAGCGGGATCGTCCCCACGAACGGCGCCATCGCGACCCCCTCGGCGTCGAACGCGCGCTGCCAGAGCTCGAGGTCGAGCTTGTCCTCCCAGGAGTCGAAGCGCGCGCCGTCGCGGTAGGCGCGCTCGATCGCCCGCGCGACCGAGCGATCGCCGCGCGCGAGCACCCCCTCGAGCACCGAGCCCGGCGCGTCGTGGGTCTTCAGGTCGACACCAGCGCGCTTGGCCTCGCCGCGCAGGATCGCCTGTTTGCGCTGGATCTCCGGCAGCGTGTTCAGCGACGCCCACTGGAAGGGCGTGTGCGGCTTCGGCACGAAGGTCGACACGCTGACCGTGACCGACGGCGCTCGACCGCGCTGGACCTTCTTGCCCACGCGCTGCGCCTTCGCGCCGGTCTCGACGATGCCGGCGACGTCCTCGTCGCGCTCCGTCGGCAGGCCGATCATGAAATAGAGCTTCATCTTCGACCAGCCGCGCGAGAAGACTCGCTCGGCGGTCTCCATGAGCTGCGCCTCGGTGACGTTCTTGTTCACCACGTCGCGCATCCGCTGGGTGCCGGCCTCCGGCGCGAAGGTCAGGCCGGTGGCGCGCACCTTCTGGATCTCCTCGAGCAGCTCCTCCGAGAGCCCGTAGGCGCGCAGCGACGAGACCGACAGCGACACCCTGTCGGACTCGAGCTTCTGCATGAGCGCGCGCACGAGCGGCGAGACCGAGGAGTAGTCGGCGGTCGAGAGGCTGGTGAGCGCGACCTCGTCGTAGCCGGCCTTGCGGATCGACTCGGTCACCGTGTCGATCACCGACTGCGGGTCGCGCTCGCGCACCGGGCGGTAGATCATGCCGGCCTGGCAGAAGCGGCACCCCTCGGTGCAGCCGCGCGCGATCTCGATCGAGTGCCGATCGAAGATCGCCTCGGCGTTGGCGACCGGCCCGTCGGCGGGGAACGGGAAGCGATTCAGGTCGGCGACGAACGCGCGCCGCACCGGCAGCGTCGCCTCCGGGCACAGCGGGCGATCGACGACCTCGAAGCCCGCGTCGGGATCTCTCGCCGTCGCGTACAGCGAGGGGACGTACACGCCGCCGATCGCCGCGATCGCGCGCAGGCGCGCCGCGCGATCGAGCCCCGCGCGCCGCGCTGCGGTCCACGCGCGCACGAGCGCGGGGAAGGCCTCTTCGCCATCGCCGATGACGAAGGCGTCGAAGAACGGCGCGAGCGGCTCGGGGTGCGTCGCCGTCGGCCCGCCCGCGACGACGAGCGGGTCCGACTCGGAGCGCTGCTCGCTGCGCAGCGGGATCCCGCCGAGGTCGAGGAGCTGCAGGCAGTTGGTGTATGTGAGTTCGAACTGCAGCGACAGGCCGACGACGTCGAAGTCGCGCAGCGGGCGCGCCGACTCGTGCGACACGAGCGGCAGCCCCCGCGCGCGCAGCTCGCGCTCCATGTCGACCCACGGCGAGAACGTCCGCTCCGCGAGCAGATCCGGCGCCGCGTTGAGCAGCGAGTAGAGGATCTTCAGCCCGAGGTGGCTCATGCCGATGTCGTAGACGTCGGGGAAGCCGAGGCAGACCCTCGCGGCGATGGCGGGGTCGTCCCACCGCTTCTTGGCCGCCCCGAACTCGCCGCCGAGGTAGCGGGCGGGCTTCTGCACCGTCGCGACGAAGCTCGCGTACGGGTGTTCTGCCGGCGAGGCTCCGGCCGAGGGCGTGCTCATGCGGGCCCGGAGCCTAGCAGAGCGAGACGCGGCGGCTCGCTGGCGCACGACGCGACGCCGGCCCGATTGCACGGTCGAGCACCCGCGGCGCGCGGCGGGCTCGACGACACGCCCTGCCCTTTGCTAGAGCGCGAACCCATGGCCGAGCCTCTCTCGAGCGCGAGCCCGAGCGCCTCGTCTTCGGCGGCGCCGAAGCCGTCGATGGACCTCTCGCTCTTCCAGCCACCGAAGCCGGTCGCCGGGGCGAGCCCCGAGGCGTTGGCCTCGGCCCTCGCGAACTCGGGCCCGACGCGCGTGCTCGAGGTCGAGGTCTCGCTCCCCGCCGCCGAGCGCGTACGCCTCGAGCAGCGGCTCGCCGAGCTTCACGACCGCGCCGGGGGTCGCGCGTACGTCGTCCTCGTGCCGCCGAGCGTCGACGTCGAGCACTACGCGATCGCGCCGCTCTACGAGCGCCTCGGGCTGCACGGACGCGACGTGCTCATCCTGGTGAACGGGCTCGCGCGCCACCTACGCACGGCGGGGCTGCCCAAGGAGGCGGGCGGCGAGATCCTCCGGGCGACGCGCGACGCCTACAAGAAGTCGCCCACCGACGGGCTCGTCGCGATGCTCGACGAGATCGAGCGTCGCTTCGCCTCGGCCACCCCCGCGAGCACGGTCGTCGCGGGGCATCCCGTGGCGCCGTCCGGGCTGCGCGTGCCGCTGCCGGTCGTGGTGCTCGGGTCGATGGTCCTCGCGCTCATCGTGCTCTCGCTGCTGCGCAGGCGACGCCCCCCGCGCGGCGATGCCACCGCCCGGCGCTAGACGCGGGCGCGCGAACGGAGCGGCGCACGGAATCCCGGAGTCCGCTACGCTGGCCGCGTGTGCGCCCCGTGGGCGCCCTCGAGGGATCGCTTGACCGACGACGACTTCGACGACGGCCGGCGCGAGGCCGCGCTCCGCGAGTCCGAGGAGCGCTACCGCACGCTCTTCGAGCAGGCGCCGATCGGCGTCTTTCTCTACGACCGCGCGACGCGCATCACCGAGTGCAACGCGCGCTTCGTGCAGATCCTCTGCTCGAGCTTCGAGCGCCTCCTCGGCCTCGACATGCGCAAGCTCGACGACCAGCGCATCATGCCGGCCGTCCTCGCGCCGCTCGAGGGGGAGCCGTCGTATTACGAGGGGCCCTACGCCACGACGACGAGCGGCGTGACCGTCATGGTCTCGATGCGCCTGTCGCCGCTGCGCGACGAGCACGGCGACGTCGTCGGCGGCCTCGGGATCGTCGAGGACATCACCGAGCGGGTGCGCGCGCAGGCGGTGCTGCGCCAGTCGGAGCAGCGGCTGTGGCTCTACATGCGCAGCAGCCCGCTCGCCATCGTCGGGCTCGACGCCGACTTCGAGATCGTCGAGTGGAACGACGCGGCGACGCGCATCTTCGGCTGGACGGAGGCCGAGGCGCTCGGTTCGAGCGCGTGGAGGCTGGTGCCCGAGGGCGCGCGCCCGCAGGTCGGCGAGGTCCGCAAGAGGCTGCTGGCGCGCTCGGGCGGCGAGCGAAGCCGCAACGACAACGTCACCAAGGACGGCCGGACCATCGTCTGCGACTGGTACAACGCCTCGATCGCCGCCGACGACGGCGAGGTGGTCGGCGTGGTCTCGCTCGTCGACGACGTCACCGATCGCATCTCGTCGGAGCGTGCCCTGCAGCGTTCGGAGGCGCGCTTCAGAGCCCTCATCGAGCGCGCGCCCGACACCATCATGGTCATCCGCGACGAGCGGCTCCTCTACGCCAACCCTGCGGCCGTCCGCACGCTCGGCTACGACGACGCCGCCGAGCTCGTCGGGCAGGAGCTGACCAGCCTCGTGCACCCCGACGAGGCGGCGCGCGTGCGCATGCGCGTCGCCAAGCTCAGCGAGGGGACGACGCTCACGCCGGCCGACTACCGCTTCGTGCGCCGCGACGGCTCGATCGTGAACGCCGAGGTGCTGGCGATGGCCATCGACTACGACGGCGCCCCCGCCGTGCTCACGTACATTCGCGACATCACCGAGCGCATCCAGCTGCAGGCGCGGCTGCTGCAGACCGACCGGCTCGTGTCGGTGGGCACGCTGGCCGCCGGCGTCGCGCACGAGATCAACAACCCCCTCGCCTACCTGCTCACGAACGTCGAGGTCGTGCGGCAGCGGAAGCTCCCCGAGCTCCGGCGATCGCTCGATCGAATCGCGGAGCAGTCGGGTGACGCGGCGTTGCGCGCGGAGATGCAGGCGCTCGAGGCGCAGCTCGACGACGCGCTCGAGATGCTCGACGTCGCGCGCGAGGGGGCCGACCGCGTGCGCAGCATCGTGCGCGATCTCAAGACGTTCTCGCGCGCGGACGAGGAGCTGGCCGGGCCGGTCGACGTGCGGCGCGTGCTCGAGGCCTCCATCCAGATGGCGTGGAACGAGCTGCGCCACCGCGCGCGGCTGGTCAAGCGCTACGCGGCGGTGCCGAACGTCGAGGGCACCGAGTCGCGCCTCGGGCAGGTCTTCCTCAACCTGCTCGTGAATGCGGCGCAGGCGCTGCCCGTGGGGCACGCGGGCGAGCATGAGATCAGCGTCGAGACCGCCACCGACGAGCGCGGCCGCGTGGTGGTGACGATCGCCGACACGGGGCCGGGCATCCCGCCGCAGCAGCTGCGCCGGGTCTTCGATCCGTTCTTCACGACCAAGCCGGTCGGGGTTGGCACCGGGCTCGGGCTCTCGATCTGCAAAGGAATCGTCACGAGCCTCGGCGGGCAGATCGACGTCGAGAGCCAGCCCGGCAAGACGGTCTTCCGGGTCACCTTCCCCGCCAGCGAGCGCGATCGCTCCGACGCCGCGGTCTTGGTGCGGCGGGTACCCCGCCCAGGTGCACGTGGCCGCGTGCTCGTCGTCGACGACGACGTAGCGATCGGGCTGAGCCTCCGGGTCGCTCTGGCCGACGAGCACGACGTCATCGTGACGGCGAGCGGCCACGAGGCGCTGGAGCTGCTCAAGCAAGACGAGGCGTTCGACGTCGTCCTTTGCGACCTCATGATGCCCGACATGACGGGGATCGAGGTGCACGACGCCCTGAAGGCCGAGGGGCGCGCGGTCGCCGAGCGCATCGTCTTCGTCACGGGCGGCGCCTTTGCGCCCCGCATCGGCGAGCAGGTCGAACAGCTGCCGAACGCGCGCCTCGAGAAGCCCTTCGAGCTCGACGCCCTTCGGGAGCTCCTGCGCGCGCGCCTGGACGCGAAGGGCGCCCGCACTACCTCCTGACGGCGCTATCATCTGTCATGGGAGCTCGCGACGGACGCGAGGCTCCCGGCAGGCAGGTGAGCGATGAGCAGTGCGAGCATCCCCACGTGGGTCGCCGCGGCGATCGCGATTGCTGCGGTGGGCGCAACGAGCGCGTGCGGCGGGTCGCAGACCCAGGCCGCCGCTCCTTCGAGC
>JAJXTK010000452.1 GCA_021783935.1 Myxococcales bacterium
TCGAGAGGGGCGCGGAGGTACGGGACGGCACGCTGCGTTCTCGCTGCGCCGCCGAATCGGTGAAGCGATTCCGCGGCCGGTGGAGGCTTGTGCAACCAGGGTGCCGCCCCCAGCGCGCGAAGCTCGATTCGCGGTCCTGCGACGCCGCGATCGCGCCCTCAAGAGGCCGAGGGGCGGCCGTGCTTACGACAGGCGCGTCCGATCGGCGATCGCCGCCGCGCGCGCGAGGTCGTCGGCCGTGTCGACCTCGGTCCACGGGAGGTCCTCGACGAACGTGGCGCGCGCGTCGATCGGTCCGCCGCGCGCGAGGAGCAGCCGGTCGTAGACGTCCTCGTAGTAGAGATTGGTCTCGCCGGCCGTGACCACGCGGCCCAGGGCGTCGACGAGCGTCGACACTGTGGCGGCCGACAACAGCTCGATGCCGATCGACTCGCCGGCCGAGCGCCGCGGATCGAGCCCCTTTCCGAAGGCCGTGATGCGATCACCGCCCGCCTCGGCGAGGAGCACCTTCATCTCCTCGGCCCCGAGCCCGTCGCGTCGATCGACGGCCGCGACGAGCCCGGCGTCGGTGCGCCGACGGGTGTCGAGCAGCCGACGGAAGACCTCCACGTCGACGATCACGTCCCCGTCGAGCTTGAAGGTGTCCTGCGCGCCGCCGGCGAGCAGCGCGTCCGCGCACGCGAACAGCGAAACGGAGTTCTGCGTGCGGTCGTAGCGCTCGTTGCGCCGAAGGATCACCGGGATCGGCGCGCCCGCCACCGCGCGCACCACGGCGTCCTCGCGGTGGCCGGTCGCGATCACCAGCTCGGTCACGCCGACGGCGACGAGCTGCTCGATCAGGCGATCGAGGAAGCTCTTGCCCCCGACCTCGACGAGCGCCTTCGGCCGGTCGTTCGTCAGGGGGCGGAGGCGCTGGCCGATCCCGGCCGCGAGGATGCACGCGCGCATGGCGCGCTTCCTAGTCGCGTTGGCGCGCGGCGACCACGCCGATCACGCGCCCCTCACGCCTTGACGGTCGCGACCTCGGCGTCCCAGCCGCGCTGGTCGGGCAGCCGCAGCTGCAGCTGCTCGAAGGCCGCCTTCGAGGCGCGGCGCTGCCACCAGACGGTGAAGCCGAAGCCGATGGCGTTGAGCAGCACGAACCGGAAGAGCACGTACCCCTCGAGCCAGTCGAGGGCGAGGAAGAGCGAGTACGAGAAGACGTGCGTGCCGATGCCGAACAGCGTGCGCCAGATGCGCATCGGCCCGATCGCGTGGCGCGCGTAGATCTCGGCGCGCGCCGCGTCGTGCGGTGGCATCAGGTTCAGGCGGGTCGAGGTGTACGGATCGACACGGTGGATGAAGTCCGACTGGCTCGTGACGTAATAGATGTAGACCCACCACACCAAGCGCATGGCGAGCCCCGGCGGGGTCTTCTCGTTCAACTCGCGCCGACGCGCGACGGCGGTCTCGACGTCCTCGCCTTCGCGGTAGGTCGGCGAGGTGAAGCGGAGATAGACGTTCTTGTAGTGGTCGTAGAGGCCGAAGTGGAAGGTGCAGATCGGGATGGTCGGGATGGCGAGCACCCAGAACCAGCTCGGGTGCGGTCGGCCGAGCAGGTGGACGATCGAGCCGGCCACGATCGCGGTCATCGTGACCAGATCGGCGAAGCCGTCGAGCATCCGGCCGAACGACGAGGAGCGCTTGCGCATCCGGGCGAGCTGACCGTCGGCGCAGTCGAACACCGCCGAGAGCGTGCAGAGCGCGGCACCCCAGAGCATGTGGTGCGGGAAATCGACCGCGATCACGACGCCGCTGGCGACGCCGATCACGATCGCGAAGACCGTGATCGCGTCGGCCGAGATGGGCGTCGGCAGGGCGAGCTTGGCGACCAGGAAGCCGAGCAGGCGGTGCCAGCCGACGTCGATCGGCTCTTCGACGGCGAGCGGCTTGAGCGAAGCCTTGTATTGGTCGAGGAGGCCCACGGCTGCGGATCCGTTACCAAAGCTTCCTGTTCGCGTCGCCCCTGCGGTGGCCGTCGTCATGCTCGAGCTCCTCGTCCGACGCAGCACACGCCGTGCCGCGTCGGGGGGCCTCGCCGCGCGCGGTCGATCGCCGCTCGGCGCGAATTGGCGCCGCGAAGCGGGTCGGGCGCGGGCGTGACCGACGGCCACACCGCGATCCCGTTGCCACGCGGCGCGGACCCCGTGCATCCCCTGTCGGCTCGCACCCGTGATAGGAGCCCCGCACCGCCCATGGCCCAAGCCCCCACTGCCGAGTCGATCGTCGCCGCGCTGAAGGAAGTCCGTGACCCCTCCGCCTCGGGGTCCAAGACGTTGGTCGAGGCCGGCCGTCTGCGGGCCCTGATGGTCGACGGCGCCGCGAAGATCACCGTCGAGACCGGCGGCAACGACGAGACGCGCGCCACCCTCGAGCGCGCCATCCGCGAGACGATGTCGACCGTCGCGCCGAGCCTCGCGCTCTCGATCTCTTTCGTCCGCGCGGTCGCGAGCCGCGAGATCACCAGCGAGGATCCGCTGCCGGGCGTGAAGAACCTGCTCTTGGTGATGGCGGGCAAGGGGGGCGTCGGCAAGTCGACGGTCGCCGCGAACCTCACGATGGGGCTCGCGCGCGCCGGACACCGCGTCGGCCTGCTCGACGCGGACATCTACGGGCCGAGCGTGCCGACCATGTTCGGCGTGAACGCGCGTCCGCACTCGGTCGACGGCAAGTCGATCGAGCCGATCGAGCGCTTCGGCGTGAAGCTGATGAGCATCGGCTTCTTGATGGAGGACCCGAAGGCGGCCGTCGTCTGGCGCGGGCCGATGCTCCACGGTGCGCTCCAGCAGTTCCTCAAGGACGTGAACTGGGGGAAGCTCGATTTCCTGGTCATCGACCTGCCCCCCGGCACCGGCGACGTCGCGCTGTCGCTGTCGCAGAACGCGCGGGTCACCGGCACGCTCATCGTGACGACGCCGCAGGAGGTCGCGCTCGTCGACGTCTACAAGGCCGTCTCGATGGCCGAGAAGCTGAACATCCCGGTCGTCGGCGTCGTCGAGAACGAGAGCTACTTCGTGTGCGACGGCTGCGACAAGAGGCACGCGATCTTCGGCAGCGGCGGCGGCCAGAAGGTCGCCGAGTTCGCCAAGGCCCCGCTGCTCGCGCAGCTGCCGCTCGATCCGTCGGTGCGCGTCTGGGGCGACCAGGGCACCCCCGTGGTGCAGGCCGTGCCCCAGTCGAAGATCGCGCAGGCCTTCGGCGAGCTCGCCGACGCGGTGCTCGAGCGCGTCGAGGAGATGCACGCCGAGCGGCTCGGCACGCTGCAGATCACGCGTGAAGGCATGCCGACGCGCCTGCCGGTCGTCCGCTGAGCCGCCGCTGCTCATCGTGGAGCCCGCCGCGCCCGATCTCAAGAAGACGCTGCGTCACCTCGAGGCGCTCGCGCGCAAGCTCGGGGCGAAGGTCCGCTACGAGTCGATGCGGCTGCCCGGCGGCGACGTCGGGCTCGGGCGCGGCGGCATCTGCTCCGTCGGCGGGCGCAGGGTGATCCTGTGCGAGGAGCGCCTGCCGCTCGTCGACAAGGTCTCGGTGCTCGCCGAGGCGATCGTCTCGTGCGGCGTGGTGCCGATGCACCTGCCTCGGCCGCTGCGGCTGCGGCTGCAGCGCAGGATCGCGAGGCTCGCGGTCTTCTCGGGCCGCGCGGCCGTCAAGGCGACGTAGCAGGTTTGTTGCGTGGATCGGCGGGCACGGGCAAATAGGCCCCGTGTCCGAGCGCCTCTACTTCGATTGGAACGCCGCGACGCCGCCGTTGCGCGCGTCGATAGAGGCGATGCGCGCGGCGTGGGAGGGGGCGTGGGGCAACCCGTCGAGCGTCCACGCCGAGGGGCGCGCGGCGAAGGCGCGGCTCGAGGCGTCGCGCGCCGAGGTCGCGGCCCTGGTCGGAGCGCGGCCGCTCGACGTGATCTTCACGAGCGGCGGCACCGAGGCGTCGAACCTCGCGGTGGCCTCGCCGTTCCACGATGGCCGCGGGGCGCTGGTGCTCGCGCCGATCGAGCACGCGTCGATCGTCCAGCTCGCGCGCGCGCTCGGGCGGCGGGGCGTCGAGGTGCGCTTCGCGAAGGTGCGCAGCACCGGCGAGGTCGACGTCGACGACGTCGCGCGCCTGCTCGAGCGCGGCGACGTTCGCCTGGTCGCGATCCAGGCGGTCAACGGCGAGACGGGGGTCATCCAACCCTTCGAGGCGATCGCCGCCGCCGCCCACGCGCACGGCGCGGTCGCGCACCTCGACGCGATTCAGGCCGTCGGGCGCGTGCCGCCTCCGGCAGACGGCTGGCTCGCGCACGCCGACACCGTCGCGCTCGCCTCGCACAAGATCCGAGGCCCCAAGGGGATCGGCGCCCTGGTCACGCGCCCCGGTCACCCGCTGCGCGCCCTGCTCCATGGCGGCTCGCAGGAGCGCGGGCTGCGCCCCGGCACCCAAGACGCGGCCCTCGCGGCTGGCTTCGCCGTCGCTGCCCGCGCCGCGGCGGAGGGGGTCGCGGCGCACCTCGCGCTCGCGCCCCTGCGCGACGCCTACCAGCGCGGCCTGCTCTCGATCGACGGCGCCGCGGTCAACGGCGAGGGGCCGCGCGTCGCGCACGTCGTCCACGTGTCGTTTCGCGGCTGGACCTCGCCCGAGCTGGTCGCCGCGCTCGATCTCGAGGGGCTCGCGGCCTCGGGCGGCTCGGCCTGTCACGCGGGCATCCCCGAGCCGTCGGCCACGCTGCTCGCCATGTGGGCCGACCACCCCGCCGAGGCGTGGCGCTACGACGCCCCCGTCCGCTTCTCGCTCCCTCCGTGGGTCACCTCGGAGCACGTCGATCGCGCCCTCGAGATCGTCCGGCGGGTGGTCGCTCGCGCGCGCCCGTCCGAGCCGGGCTGAACGACCGCCCAGCATCGCGCGCCGCACGAGGTCGAGGCGCCGAGAATCTCCGCGCGAAGCGGCGAGGCGAGGCGCGCCTCGGACGCGCTTCGAGCGTCGCGCGAAGCGAGGCCGCGAGGTCGGAACGCCGACCGACGAATTGGTGCATAACATGCCAAGATTATTGGGAAGTTCGCGGCCCATGCGCGCGCGATCGCGCGTTCCATTCAATGGAAACTCGCGCAGGCTTCGCTCGACGCACGTTCAGTGCTGGATTTCGCTTCGCGCAACGCTCGTGATGTTCGCGCCTATCTGCTGAACATCACATGAATTTCTGCGCATGAATGCAGGTAGACGCAGGCGAGGGCGCCGCGCGCGTAGCGAGGAGCGTCCGGTGCCGACGCCGCCGCGAGGGGCGACGCAGCCCGGGGCGAGACGCGCGCGAGCGGATCGCGCCCCGCGGGGAGCGGGCTCGTCGGCAGCAGCCAGAGCACGACTGCGATCGCGGTCGGCGCGATCGCCGTGGCCAGCACGGCGCGACGCGCCCTCGTCGAGGCCTCGCCGAGCGCGCGGCCGGCCCGCGCGAGCACGAGGATGCCCGCCGGCGCGAGCCAG
>JAJXTK010000453.1 GCA_021783935.1 Myxococcales bacterium
CACGCGAACACTCGGTTACAAGGCTCTCCTCCCCCGTCCGGGCCGTCTCGCGTCAGAGAAAGGAAGACCTCGTCGGCGGCTCGGAAGGTGAATGTTTCTTCGGATGAGGGGCTGCTCGGTCGGGGTGGGCCCACCTGGACTCGAACCAGGAACGGCCCGGTTATGAGCCGGGAACTCTGACCTCTTGAGCTATGGGCCCCTCGAACGGAACACCCGTCCGCGCCTCGCCCGCGCACCCGGCCTCGGGCCGCTCGGTTCGACGCGGCCGGAAACGTAGTCCAAACGCGCGCCTCCGGGAAGGGTCGGGAGCGAGCCGGCCGATGCGACGCGCCTCAAGGCGCGCTAAGGCGCCGGCATGGGGGAGATCGCAGCGCCGACGAACGCGTGGTTTCTGAGCGTCGGGAGCTTTCGGAGCCCTTCCTTCATGGTCGGGCGAGGCGCGCTCGGCAGCGTGCGCCTGGCGAACGTCGTCCTCGTGGTCGAGCACGAGGGGGGCGAGGTCACGCTCGTCGACGCCGGGTGGAGCGCGGCGCAGTGCCGCTCGCCCCTGCGCTACATCGGCTTCCCCGAGGCCTTGGTGCTCGGGGTCTCCGTCTCCGCGGGGGACGACGCGCGGGGGCAGCTCGCAGGCCGCGGGATCGGCGCCGATCGCGTGCGGCGGATCCTCGCGACGCACCTCCACGCCGATCACGTCGGCGGCCTCGAGGACTTCCCGAACGCCGAGGTCATCACCACGGCCGACGAGCTCGCGAGCGCGCGCTCGCGCGGCAGGCTGCACGGCTTCGACGTCGGGCGCCTGTCGCACATCGGCCGGCTCACGCTGGTCGCGCTCGACGGCCCTGGGCGCGACGGCTTCGCGGCGAGCCTCGCGATCGGCGGCGGCCTCACGTTGCTCGACGCGCGCGGCCACACCGCGGGCGGCGTCGCGGTCGAGCTGTCGCTCGGCGGCCGGCGTCTGCTGCACCTCGGGGACGCTGCCTACACGCTCGCGGAGGCGGAGCTCGATCGCCCCTCGCCGCTCGGCAAGCGCACCGCGTGGGACGCGCGACGTCAGCGCGAGACCTACCGCGCCATCGCCGCGGCGACGCGCCGCGCCGAGGTCGTCGCCGTGACCTCGCACGATCCGCGCACGTGGGCCGCCGTCGAGGGGCGATCGTTCGCGGCCTGACGCCGCCGCGACCGGCCGCGGTGCTGTCGTTGGCGCCCCCTCCTGGTAGCGTCGTGCGCGATGTCCCACGACGCATCCGAGCCCGCGGACGTTGGCAACCCGAGCGACCATGAGGCCAAGGGCGCAGACGCCGCCCCCTCGACGCCCGCGCGCGACGAGCCCTCGACGCCGCGGGGCTCGGGCGGGCGCCGGACGTCGGGCTCGCTCGCGCGCGTGCTCGCCGCGCTCGCGATCGCGATCGTCGCCCTGGTCGGCCTCCTCGTGCTGCGCGCGGGGGATCGCATCCAGTTCGAGCACGGGCTCGCGTTCGTAAGGACGACCGCGCCGGCCCAGCTCACGCCGGGCGGGCACGCGAAGGTCGAGTTCGAGCTGCAGGCGGGCGGGCCGCTCCCGACCGACGAGTGGTTCTTCGTGCACGTCGAGTCGGGGCGGGCGAACGATCCGTGCCGCGTCGTCGTCGACCGTCCCCTCGATCCCCCCTCGACGCGCTGGGGCGCGAGCCAGGCGATCCACCACGCGGTCGACCTCGCCTTCCCGGCGAGCTGCGCGCCCGGTCCCTACGAGGTCTACGCGGGCCTCTACGATCGCACGACGTGGGCGCGCCTGAAGATCCTCGCGCCGCGCACCCCCGACAACCGCGTGCACGCGACGACGATCGAGCTGGTCTCCGGCGCGGCCGACGCGACGCCGCGCAGCGTGACGGCGCGCGCGATGATCCTCGGCGCGTGGTGGGCGCTCCTGCGCCCCTGGGCCCCGTGGGGCTTGGGGATCCTCGCGGCCGCCGTCATCGCGATCGTGCTGGCCATGCGCGGCGCGGACGCTCCGGCGCGCACCGACGAGGGGGCGCTCTCGAAGCTGCTCGAGTGGGCGGTGCTGCTCGCGCCCGCGATCCCGTTCTTGCTCGGCATCCTGGTGGTGCTCGAGTTCGTGAAGGACGACGCCTACATCTCGTTCCGCTACGCGCACAACCTCGTCACCGGCAAGGGGCTCGTCTTCAACACCGGCGACAAGCTCGAGGGGTACACGAACTTCCTCTGGGTGCTGCTGCTCGCCCCCTTCGAGGCGCTCGGCTGGGACCTCTTCCAGGTCTGCGAGGTGCTCGGGACGATCCTCGGCGTCACGCTGCTGGTGCTCACCACGCGCTTGTCGTGGTGGCTCTCCGGCGGGCGCCGCGAGCTGTCGGGGACGTGGGCGAGCGTGTGGCTCGCGACGTCGAGCTCGCTCGTGCTCTGGGCCAAGAGCGGCCTCGAGCAGCCGCTCGCCCAGCTGCTGCCTGTCGTCGGCGCGTACGTGCTCTGGCGCGCGCGCGAGGCGCGGCTCGCCGGGGGCGAGGGGCTCGATGCCGGGGGCGGGCGCAGGGTCGATCGCGCTCACCTCCTCGCAGGGATCGCGCTGGGCCTCGGCTGCCTCACGCGCCCCGAGCTGCACGCGATGGCCGTGCTCGTGGGGCTGCCGCTGCTCGTCGACGTCGCGCGCACGCGCAAGCTGCCGCGCGCGACGCTGCTCTACGCGGCCGGCATCCTGCTCGTCACGGTGCCGGCGCACGCGTGGCGCTACTGGTACTACGGCTCGCTCTTGCCGAACACGTTCTACGTCAAGACGGGGACGGGCGCGCAGATCTGGAAGGAGGGGCTCAAGACGCTCCTCGACATGTTCGACTTCAATGCCACGGGCGCGCTGTTCGTGCTCGCGCCGCTCGCCTTCGCGAACCGCAAGCGAGTGGTCGAGAAGGCGACGATGGCGACGATCGTGGTGACGTTCTTCGTCTACTACGTGAAGGTCGGCGTCGACGAGATGCAGTGGCATCGGCTGTTCTTGCCGGCGCTCCCGTTCGTCGCGATGCTCGCCGCGCAAGGGCTCGCGAACCTCCTCGACGCCGTGGCGCGCGCGATCGGCGGCGGCGACGCCAAGCGCGCGGTGGTCGCCGGCGTCGGCTGGTTCCTCGTCGGCGGCGCGGCGATCCACTCCTTCCGGTTCACCTACAAGGAGTTCCACGGCTTCGACGGGCACGGCGATCTCGCCGGCACCTACCACCCCGACCTCGGCAAATTCATCGTCCGCCACGAGCGGCCGGGCGCCCTGGTCGCCTTCCAGGACATGGGCTCGACGCCCTACCACGCCCCCGACATCGACTGGCTCGACTTCATCGGCCTGGTCGACGGCACCGTCGCGCACGCGCGCCACGATCACGGGCTGCACCCGTTCATCGGCGTCGACGAGAACAACCAGCAGAACGAGTTCGACGCCGAGATGCGCGCCTACTTCTGGCGTCGCGACCCCGAGTGGGTCGTGCTCACGATCTACACACCGGCGGGGGACGAGCAGCGGCTCGCCAAGGCGTTCGACCACGATCCGAGCGACGTCTCGCTCGGCGACGCGTTCGCGAACAACGCCTTCCAGTTCGGCCTCTGGCGCGATCCGCGCTTCCGCGAGCGCTACGTGCACGTACGCACCTGGCAGCGCTCGATCGGCTACTACCTCTCGCTCTGGCGCCGCCGTGACCTCTGGGATCAGAAGCCGCGCGAGGTGGTGCTCGACGCGCCGCCGCCCGACCTCGCCGGCGCGAAGGCGAAGCTCGAAGACGGGCTCGAGCTGCTCGGCAGCGACGTGACGAAGGAGACGATCGAGCGCCACGAGCTCTTCGTGACCACGTGGTGGAGGCTCCCCGGCCCGCTGCCGCGCGACCTGACGGTGTTCGTGCACGTCTCGGGCGAAGGGGTGCAGGCGCCCGGCGATCACCTGCCGGGCGACTCGATGTACCCGGCCGATCGCTGGCAGCCCGGCGAGATCCTCGAAGATCGCACCCTCTTCCAGCTGCCGATCACGCTCAGGCCCGGCACCTACACGGTGTACATCGGCTTCTGGCGGCGCTCCACGGGGCAGCGGCTCAAGGTGCTCGAGGGGCCGCAGGATGGCGACGATCGCATCCCGCTCGGGACGGTGACGGTGCGGCCGTTCCGGCCGTTGCTCGATCAGCTGATCCCGCCGACGCGCGTCGACGTGATGCGCAAGTACCCCGACCGCATCGTCGACAGCCACCGCAAGCCGGGCACCTGACGGCTCAGCGCATGACGGCCTTCGCGCGCGCACAGGCGAGCGCGTCGCCGTCGTTGCAGGCGCGCATGCAGTGATAGACGCTGAACTCCTCGTGGCAGAGGCGCCCCTCGAGCTCGCGCTCGCGCGCGCACGATGCCTGATTCCCCTTGAGGCAAGACTTCTCGCAGTGGACGAAGCGCTCCGCGCTGACCTCGCCGCTGCCCCCGCAGTACTGCGCCGAGCCGTCGCAGCCGACGGCGCTCACGAGCAGCGCGACCCACGCGCCCGAGCGTGCGAGAGGTGCGAACCGGCGGCGCGGGGCGTGTGCGAGCATCGGCGAGCGGATATAGCAGACGGCCCGCGAGGCTCCCGACGGCCGCGGAGAGCTCGATTTTCGAGCGTCGTTCTGCGAGCGAAGCGCCTTCGCGATCGGACGCCGTGAGGCCTCGAGCGACGGCTCGTTACCTCCGGGGGGCAGATGCCCCTTTCGCCCCACCGATCGCTCCCCTACATGCGTCGTTCGTGAACGAAGCAGCAGCCCACACCAACGACTCGTCCCAGTCGCTCCGCGATCTTCTCTCCTCGCGGCTCGCGACGATCCTCGCCCTCGCGCCGCTCGGCGTGTGGACCGTCTGGCACCTGTGGGACAACCTCAACGCCTGGCGCGGCGGCGAGGCCTGGGAGCACGCGGTCACCGGCAAGAGCCCCATCGCGCACGCGGTCGGCGCGATCATCGTGCTCGTCCCGCTCGTCTTGCACACGCTTTGGGGCATCGTCCGCGTGGTGCGCTCGCGCCCGAACAACGGCGCGTACGGCTACTACGCGAACCTCAAGTACCTCCTGCAGCGCCTCAGCGCCCTCGGCCTGCTCGGCTTCCTCGGCGCGCACTTGTGGCTCGCGGCCCTCAAGCCGCGCCTCACCGAGCACCACGCCGAGGAGTTCAAGGCCCTCGCCAACCAGATGCAGCACCACACGCCGACGCTCGTGGTCTACCTGCTCGGCACGCTCGCCGTCGCCTACCACCTGGCCAACGGCGTGCAGACGTCGTCGATGGCGCTCGGCCTCGTGACGACGCGCGCGGGCCTCAAGCGGCTCGACAAGGCCTCGCTCGTGCTGTTCGCGCTGCTCCTGGCCATGGCCTGGGGCGCGATCGCGGGGCTCTTGCGCGCGCAGCTCTGATCGGACCTCTTCTCCCCGCTCGTTCGCCCGCCGCCGGGCGAGGCGAGCCTGACGCGGCCTGCGCGAACGGTGACCGTCAGCAGGCCGTGGTCGATCGCGCGAGAAATT
>JAJXTK010000454.1 GCA_021783935.1 Myxococcales bacterium
CGAACGCCCGCTTCGCTGCGACATGAACCCGCAGATGAAGTCGCCGAACGACTGGCGGGTCGAGTTCGAGGAGCCGTAGCGGCGCGCGCGTCAGATTCCGCGCGGTGTGGTGCACGTCCCCGAGAGGCAGGTCGGCGGCGGGAAGGCCGGGCAGTTGCAGATGCCCGGCGTCGGGTGCATTGCCGCGAGGTCGTTCTGGTACTGCGGCAGGGCGCTCCGATTGATCGCGGCGTTCGGGCAGCGACAGTTGGTGCACACCGAGCCGTCCCAGACGGCCACGCAGTCGGTGTCCTGGGTGCAGCCCTGCTCGTAGCTGCTGGCCGAGATCTTCGCCGTCGAACAGCTCCCCGCGTCGGCGGGACAGCCCCCCATGGTGCACGCGCCGCCGCCGAGATCGCAGTACGACTGGGGCTGGGCGCAGTCGGCGCCGGGCGGGCAGCAGGCGAGCTGCACGTGCGCGCCGTCGCAGTACGGGAAGGTGTATCCCTGGCAGCCGACGTCGGCCGCGGCGTCGGAGCCGCCGTCCGCGGCGCAGCTCTCGGTCGCGCACGCCCAGGCGCCATCGACGCACGACGCCTGGCCGGTGCGGCGCGCGCCGTCGACGCAGTCGAGCTGCGGCGCGCACAGGCCCGGGTTCGGCGGCGGGCAGCCGGCGTCCGACGCGAGGGGTTCGATCCGCGCGCCGCACGCCGCGAGGAGCAGGGCGAAGGGGAACGCGAAGACGAGCGGGCGCGCACGATCGAGCATGCGACCGGCAGCTGCAGGCGCCGTTCCAACGCGAAGATTCTGGCAATTGGGGCCCCTCTCGCGTGATCGCGAGGCCCGCCCCTGGCGCACTTCGGCGCAGAGACCTCAGCCGGGCACGTTGCGCAGGAAGTCGGCGAGCTCGGCGAAGCGACCGTCGAGGAACGCGCGCAAGGTCCCGTCGATCCCCTGCTCGTCGAGCGCGGCGCGCATCGATCGCAGCCAGGCGTCGCGCATGCGCGCGTCGACGGCGACGCGCCCGTGCCGCATGCGCAGGCGCGGGTGCCCGTGGCGCTCGGTGTACGTCTGCGGGCCGCCGAGCCAGCCGACCAGGAACAGCCCGAAGCGCTCGCGGGCGCTGCGCGCCACGTGCCCGGCGGCGTCCCTCTCGTGCAGCGCCGCGAGCTCGGGCTCGAGCCGCTCCATCGCGTCGTAGAAGCGCTCGACGAGCGCGCTGACGGCGGGCTCGCCCCCGAGCAGCGCGATGGGCGGGGCGTCGAGCTTGGGCGGGAGCGGCGGCGCTTGCACGGTGCGCCGCGAGGTATGCCACAGATCGCGGCGAGGCCGAGGGGGCCTCTGCGCGCCCAAGACGCGCCGCGAGCGACGCCGGTCTCGGACGAGGTGCCACCGCGCCCCGGAGCGCGCGTCCAACGTGCGGCGCCGGCCGTCGAGCGCGGCGCGGAGGGCGCGATGGGGTACATCCGCGAGATCACGATCGACGCGCCGGTAGACGCGGTCTGGCGTGCCTTCGCATCGCCGGGCGAGCTGGAGCGCTGGCTCGCGCCGCACGCCGAGGTCGAGCTTCGCGTCGGCGGCGCCTTCGAGCTCTCGTGGGGCGACGGCGGCGACACCAAGGGGTGTCACATCGTGGCGCTCGAGCCGGAGCGACGGGTGCGCTTCGAGTGGCGGGGCAAGCGTGACTTCGATGAGCTCTTCGCGCTGCCGCACGGCCCGACCGAGGTGGAGGTGCGCCTCGAGGCGCGCGATGGGGCGACGCACGTGACGGTCGAGCAGCCGGAGACGCGGCGCGGCCGCGAGTGGGCCGCCTACGACGAGTGGATGGCCGAGGCGTGGGAGGACAAGCTGCAATCGCTGCGGCGCACGTGCGAGGGGAGCGCCGATTCGCCCTATTTTCGCGAGTAGGATGCGGCGCTCCGAGGGCGATTGCTCTCCCGCGGCGGCCGCTTCTAGCCTGCGCGCCCATGAAGCTCAGCGACCTCAAGATCATCGTCACGGGCGGCGCACAGGGCATGGGCGCCTATTTCGCAACGCAGCTCGCCGCGGCGGGCGCGAAGGTCGCCGTCGGCGACGTGAAGGAGGAGCTCCTCGCGGCCCTCCCGGCCGGCATCCATCGCCGCAAGCTGGACGTCTCGAACGAGGCAGACGTCGTCGCGTTCGTCGCGTGGGCCAACGAGCAGATGGGGGGGCTCAACGGCCTGATCAACAACGCGGGCATCCTGCGCGACGGGCTGCTCGTGAAGAAGGACAAGGCCACCGGCGCGGTGACCAAGCTCACCACCGAGCAGTGGAACGCCGTCATCGGCGTCAACCTCACCGGCGCGACCTTCATGGTGCGCGAGGTCGTCGCCAAGATGGTCGAGACCGGGCAGCGCCCGGGCGTCATCGTCAACATCTCGTCGATCGCGCGCCACGGCAATCGAGGCCAGTCGAACTACACCGCCGCGAAGGCCGCGCTCGCCGCCAACACGGTCACCTGGTCGAAGGAGTTCGCGGCGTTCGGCATCCGCGTCGGCGCCGTCGCGCCCGGCATGATCGAGACGCCGATGACGCAGGGGATGAACCAGAAGGCGCGCGACGCGCTCGTCGCAGTGATCCCGGTCGGTCGCATCGGCGTGCCCGAGGACATCTGGCTCGGCGTGAAGTTCGTGCTCGAGTGCGACTACTTCGACGGCCGCACGATCGACGTGGACGGCGGGCTCTCGATGTGACCCCTCGCGGCGCTCTGGCCGTGTGAACGACCAAGGCCCCGAGCGCGATCGCGCCGGGGCCTTGGTGCGTTCAGGGGATCGAGTCAGCCCTCGTCGGGCTCGAGGTCGATCTTGTGCTTGAGCGCCTCGGCGGGCAGCGGCGGCGGGCGCTTGAGGACGATCTCCTGGACGCCCTTGACCGGATCTTCGATGGCAAGGATCTTGACCTTGAAGGAGAGCTCCTTGCCCGCGAGCGGCGGCAGCAGGCGCACGTGCACTTGCTTGTCGTCGGCCGAGAGGATGCGGAGGTTGATGGTCGCGCCGTTGGCCGTGTGCGCCTCGTAGAGCGCCCCCTTCTCGAACGCGGCGTCCTTGGGGAACTCGCTCCGCGAGATGGCCCGAGAGGGGAGCGACTCCTCGGGCGGCGTGGCCTCGGCGGCGGGGATGGTGCCCTCGAGCGACTGCCCCGCCGAGAGCCCCTCGAGCCGCTTCTCGAGCGCGGGCAAGAGCTTCCCCTGGCCGTGGACGTACTGGATGGGACCCGAGCGCGCGGACGACTCGATGACGTCGCCGCCCTTGACGCGAAGCTCGTACTCGAGCCGCACGATGCTGCCGCCGGTGATCTTCATGCGCGCAACGTAACCAAGGGGCGCCCGCGGGCAATGCCGAGACGCGGGGGGGCCGGCGGCGCACGTCCCGACGGGACCAGCTCGCCGGCTCCGGCACGGTCCTCGCCGTCCGCGCGGTCCTAGCAGGCCGTTGAGAAACGGCCTGCGGAACCTGTGACAGACAGCAGGCCGTGTCGATCGCGCGGCGAGTTTCGGGTTGACGCGGAAGAGGATCGGGCAGCTCCGGAGAAACTCAACGGCCTGCTAGCGTCGGCCGATGGCCGCGCCCCTCGTCCCGCGCGGAGATCGGCGGGACGAGGCGAGCTTCGTGCGCGGTGCGCTGCGCCGGATCTACTCCTCCGCCTCGATGACCGGCTGGGTCGGCTTCTTGCCCGACTTTTCGGAGCGATTCGGGAGCTCGGAGCGCTCGCCCAGCTCGTAGCGCGAGCCGATGTACTGGTCGCGATCGAACCCGTTGAGGTTCTTGTTGAAGACGCACTGGAAGCACGCCGCGGTCCCCTGGTCGGCGACGGTGACGGCCCACGCGAGGAAGACATGCCAGATGCGATACCAGCGCTCGCCGTACGATTTTACGACCGCCTCGCGGTTCTCGATCCAGTTGTCGTGCCACTTCTTGATGGTCCAACGGTAGTGCGGCGAGAGGTTCTCGATCGAGTGGACTTCCCACTTGGTCTTCTCGAGATAGCCAATCATCGGCGCGACCGGCAGCGACGCGTCGGCGCCGGCGAAGATGTACTTCGCCATGAAGAGGCCCCACACGAGGTCCTCCTGGCTCGAGCTGCGGCGCAGGCCGGTCCACTGCATCAGGAAGCGCCCGTCGTCGGCGAGCAGGTCGCGGACGAGGTCGTAGAACGGCTCGAGGTTCTTGACGCCCACGTGCTCGACCATCTCGAGGTTCGAGATCTTGTCCCACTTGCCGCGCGGGATGTCGCGGTAGTCGAGGCAGAGGATGCGCGCCTTGCCCTCGAGGCCGGCCTCGCGGATCTTCTGATTGCCGTACTCGGCCTGGTTCTTCGAGATGGTGATTCCCGTCGCGTCGACGCCGTAGTGCTTGGCGGCGTGCATGGCGAGGGTGCCCCACCCGCAGCCGATGTCGAGGAAGCGCTCGCCGGGCTTCAGCTCGAGCTTCCTGCAGACCAGATCGAGCTTCTGGTCCTGCCCCTCTTCGAGGGTCTGGTTCTTGTCGAGGAAGTAGCCCGACGTGTAGACCATGCGCGGGCCGAGGAACGCCGCGAAGAAGTCGTTGCCGCGGTCGTAGTGCCAGCGAACGAGCTCCTCGTCGTACTTCTTGGAGTGGCTCACCGTCTCGGGCACGAACTTCGTGATGAAGTACTTGTAGTGCTCGAGGGTGAACGAGTGCTTGGTGAAGTGATGGCGATCGGCCAGAAAGGCGTAGATGTCGCCGGGGATGTCGACGTCGCCGTCGAAGTAGGCCTCGAAGATGCTCGAAATCGGCACCTTCTTTCCTGCCCACTGCGCCGCGAGCTTCGAGTTCTTGATGACGACGTGATCGGTCAGCGACTTGGCCATTCATCCTCCTTGCGGTCGGATACTCCCCAACCGTAAGCGACACGCAAGGGAGCATGCTGCCTTGCGTCACGCAAGCCTGAGCGCGACGAATTTGCACCAAGCGAACGTGTTGCGGTGCGTTGCCGGGCCGATCGCGAACCTCCTACGCGAACCTGGTTCAGGGCGTTGTAGGAGAAATTCTCAGAGAATCTCGGTTTTCTCGCCGTCTTGTCGCCGTGCGTCAGCGTTCTGTCGGTTCGGAACCGAGATGCTTGGTGTGTGGACGATTCGGCCGGTCGCGGCGCGCCCTCCACAGGCCGCGCGAGATTCGTGCTCCTCGCCGAGCCGGGATAGCCACCGGGGGTCCCGGAGGCCTCGCTGGTGCGCCTCACGCGCGGCGCGTAGGCCTCGAACCCGGTCGACGTCGGCTTCCTGCGCGACCTCGCGCCCGAGATCGCGAGCACGACGAAGACGCACCCGAGCTCGAAGAGGCGAATCGGCGCGCTGCGAGGGCGACAAAAAGCATGAAGCGCGCGGGCCCATCGAGCCCACGCGCCTCATCGTGCCGCAGGTGCTCAGCGCTCGCGTCGGCCACCGCCACCGCCGCGACGGCCACCGCCGCCGCCGTAGCCGCCGCCGCCGCCACCGAAGCCGCCGCCGCCACCGAAGCCGCCGCCG
>JAJXTK010000455.1 GCA_021783935.1 Myxococcales bacterium
CGGAGGCAGGCGCGATCGCGGCGCGCGCGGCAGCCGCCGCGAGCTCGGGCGGCACCTGCATCGGAGGCGGCGTCACGAGCCGCGTCGAGAGCCCGAGCGCGGCGAGGTCGGGCGGCACCTGCATCGGAGGCGGCGTCACGATGCGCGTCGGCGCGGGCGGCGGCGTGGAGATGCGCGTCGGCGGCGCGGGCGGCGGGACCGACCGCGGGCGTCCGTTCGGCAGGTCGCCCGTCAGCAACGTCGAGCCGACCGCCTGATCGGGCGCGATCTCGACGATGTCTCCCGGAGCGAGATCCTCGACCTCGCTCGCCGGCTCGTGGGCGGGGGCAGGGCTCGCGGCGAGAGGCGCGACGAACGACTGCGCGGGGGTCGGCTCGGCGCGCGCTACGGCGGGCGCCGTGGCAGGCGCTGCGATGGGCGCCGGCGCAGCCGCGCGCTGCTTGGACGACGGCGGCTCGCCCAGCGGCGAGGAGGCCGGGTCGCCGATCGCGATGATGCGCCCGGGGCGGATCGCGACGACCTCGGGCGCTGCGACGGGCGGCGGAGGCGCGGATCGGTGCGCCACCTGCGCGGGTGGGGGCGTGCCGGCGGGGATCGCGTCGTCGGGTACGCGCAGGGCGTTCCCTCGACGGCGGCGGCTCCGGCCAGTGAGGCTGTGCGGCTGGCTCTTGTCGTCGGGAGGCGCCTCGGGCGCGGCCTCCACGGGCGCATCGAGGCGCGACATGAGGCTGTCGACGTCGGGCGGTCCCTCCGTCGCGATCGCCTCGGCCACCGCCGGGGCGAGCTCCTCATTCCGAGCCGGCCGATCCGCGCTCATGCAGTTTTGCCCTCGATCGCGAGCCGCTCGCCGTGCGCGGTCGCGATAGCCTGACCGTAAAGGACTTCGCCCAACCCGCGCGAGAAACCGACGAACGCCCCCGGCGGGACTGCGAAGACGACCGTCGAGCCGAGGTGGAACGCGCCGAGCTCGGCGCCCCGTTCGATGGGGCGCGGCGCGGCGAAGCGATGTTCGCCTTGCACGTCGCGTTGGTCGACCCCCACGACCGTCATACGGCCTACGATCATGGCACCGACCAACACGACCGCCACGCGCCCCCAGCTCGGCGAGTCGATCTCGATGGCCACCCTGCGATTCTTCACGAACAGCCGACGGACGTGCAGCTCACCGATGCGATTCACGGGGAACCGGTCCCCCTCGATCCCGCGCACGCGGACGAGGCTTCCGCCGACGGGCGAATGCACGCGGTGGTAGTCGCGCGGCGATAGGTACACGACTCCGAAGGCCCCGCCCCGAAGCTCACGCGCCCACGCCGCGTCGTCGACGAGCTCGTCGATGGAATAATCCTGCCCTTTGACGCGGATCGTCCCCCCCGCCTCGATCGGCCCTGCGGCCGACAGCCTGCCGTCGGCCGGGGAGACGAGCGTGTCCTCGCCCCCCTCGACCGCCCGGGCGCCGGCGCGGAGCTTGCGGGTGAAGAACGCGTCGAACGAAGCGTAGGGCCTGCCCGCGTCGTCCGCCTCGTGGAGCGCGACGCGGTACGCCGACGAGTAGGCGCGAACGACGCCGCGCATGAGCGGCGCCGGGGGGCGCGTCTCGCAGAGGGCGCCGACGGCCCGGCTGATCGTGCTGCGCGGCAGCGCCCGGAGCAGCTGTGCGGCGGCGTAGGTCGCGACGCTCATCGACCTGTCCGATCCCGCTCGGCGCCCACGCGTGCGCGACGCGCCGTGTCTCGGAGCTCCATCGGCGCGCGGTCGGAGAATACGAACATCGAGGGAGGGCCTTCGTCGTCGCGGGCGGCGACGGCCGCCGATCGCCCACGAGGCGCTTCGAGCCGCGCGTTCGAGCGACGGGAGGACGCATGGCGATCCTCCTCGGGCGCGAGCGCGGGCACGAGGCGAATTGACTCGGATCCTACGGGGGCTGGTCGAGCAGGGTCAATCTCGACCCACCGGAGGCAGGCCGCGATGTCGCGCCGCATCGCAGAGGTCGCGCGCCACGCTCGCGATCGGATCCCCGGCCGGCGCCGTGGAGGCCCAGCCGCAGGCCGCCTGTTCGGAGAGCGGATCGTGGTCTACGGCCGTCCCGAAGGCCGCGAACGACTCGGCCGCGGGCGCACCGCTCGCGGCGAGGACCTCGCCCCGCGTGGCCCACCACACGCCGAGATCGGCGATGAGCTTGCCGGGCGAGCCGAGCGCGGCCTTGGCCCCCGCCACGTCGCCGGCGCGCAGTCGCGCGAGCGCCACGCGCGCGCCGACGAGCACGTCTTCGAGGCCGAGCGACGCCAGCGGATCGAGCTCGACGCGCGCGGCCTTGGGGTGCCCGCGTCCGAGCAGCAGCTCGCCCAGGCGCAGCGCCCGGGCCGACTTGCCGTGATCGCCGGCCGGCTTGCGGTCATCGAGGCCGATCGATGGCGGCAGCGGGCGCGCCTGCCCCGCGACCCACGGGCGCCAGATCGCGTTCCATTCGTGCAGGGTCTTGCCGCTCACCTTCCTGAGCGCCGCGTCGGTGTCGAGCCCGTCGGCGTAGGCAGCCAGCAGGCGCGCAAGCATGGTCGGGTCCGAGGGGGCGCCCGCCGCGCCGGCGCGATCGCCGGCGAGGAACCGCACGAAGCTCGTCACCTCCGCGTACACGACCATCGCCTCGCGCGCGCTCGGCAACAGCGCGACCGACGGCCCGATGCCGTCGAGCGGACGTCCGACCCCCTTGGCGAGCCCGGCGGCCGCGATCGCGTCGGCCGAGAGCGCCTCGTCGGCCGCGGTGCTCGCGCGCCAGCGTGTCTCCTCGCGCTTGGCGACCCCCTCCTGCAGCCACAGCGGCGCGCCGTCGAGCGTGCCGCGCGTCAGCGCGAGGTGCGTGTACTCGTGCGCGATCGTGTCCTTGAGCGCGAAGCCGAGCTCGGGGGCGCGCGGCGAGACGACGATCACGCGCCCGAACTTCGCGATCGCGACCGTGCCCGTGGTCTGCGCGGCCTTGTGCGGAAGCCCCGTCATCGCCGCCAGCGAGAACTGGTCGGCGACCACGTCGACGCGGGTCGGCGTCGGCATCTTCACGCCGAGGTCGCGCTCCAGCACCGCGCGCTGTTTCTCGATCACGTCGCCGATCAGCGGGACGATCGCGCGATCGGCGTCGTCTTGCAGGCGCACGCGCACGGCGTGGACCGGATCGTCGACGACCACCGTCGCGGCCATGGCGCGCGCGCAGGTGCGCGCGATGTTGAGCAGCGGGCCGACGTCGGGCAGCGCCTGCACGTCCTCGCGCGACAGGTGCGCGACGGCGGCGTCGCAGTCGCCGAGCTCCATCGCGAGCTTGCCGAGCAGCATCGCGACCTTGGGCTTGCGCGCGTCGTGCGAGGCGAGGATCGAGCGCGCCTTGTCGACCTCCATCGCGGTGATGGCGCGATCGGCGTCGACCAGCGAGTCGATCGACGCCCGCGCCGAGCGCTCCGCGTGCGGCGAGAGCGCGAGCAGCGCGGTGGCCGCGGCGAAGAGCAGGCCGCGCCCCCGAGGCGCCCCGCGGCGTGACGCGCTCATCGGATCAGCCCCTCTGCGTAGCGCTTGACGGCCTCTTGCAGCTTCGGCGCGCTCGCGCCGCTGCCGAGGCCCCCGAGCACGCGCTTGCGAAACGCCTCGGGCCCCTTGTGATCCTCCGCCTTCGGGATGTCGAGCTTGTCCTCGGTGCTCGGGCGGGAGCTGCCGTCGCCGTCGTGCTGGGCGTCGTCCTCCCCCTTCATCTGATCGCGCGCGCGCTCGAGCAGCCGCTGGGCCTCGCGCTGCTCGTCGAGCGCCTTGTCGGCCTCGCCGCTCTCGAGGTGCTTGGCCGCCTCGCCCATCTTCTTCTGCGCCTGCTCGAGCAGCGAACGCGGGCCTTCGGGCATCGGCGCCTGCTTCTCGGCCTGCTCGCCGAGCTCGCCGGCCTTCTGCTCGAGCCCCTTCTCGCGCGGCGCGATCCCCTTGACCTTCTCGCCCGCCTTCTTGGCGGCGTTCTCGCGGATCTTCTTCAAGAGGTCGTCGAGCCAGTCTTGCTCCTTCTGGATTTCGGCCACCGCGTCGTCGATCTTCTCGTCGGCGCCCGGCGCCATCCACGCCTTGTCCTTGGCCTCCTGGCCTGCCTTCAGCGCCGACTCCCCCCGCTCGCGCGCGTCGCCGACCTGCATGCGCTCGAGCGACTCGGCCATCGACTCGGCCTTCTCGCGCAGCGACGCCTCGGCGTTCTCGAGGTTCTTGCGCATGCCGCCGCTCTTCGGCAGCGCGGCGACCGCGTCGCGCAGCGCCTGCGCGCGCTTCTTGGCCTCCTCGTTCAGCCCCTCGAGCGACTTCGGGTCCTCGGCCTCGCGCAGCGCGTCTTCGGTCTCGCCGACCGCGCCGCCGTGCTCCTTGGCGAGCTCTTCGAGCGCCGACTCCTGGTCGCCCGCCTGGCGCTCCCCCTCGCTCTCGTCGCCGATCGAGTCCTCCTCGCTCGGCGCGCCTGGGCTGCCGGCGGAGTTCATCCCGCCGCCGAACGAGGCGACCGGCTCGCGCATGCGCGCCGCGAGATCCCGCAGCGCGAGCTCGGCGTGCGACCAGTCGCTCGGCGTCGCGGCGCGCGCCCGCGCGAGGCGGCGCAGATCGTTGTCGACGATCTCGCCGAGGTCACGGCCGAGCGCGCCGAGCCCGCGCATCGAGGCGCCGCCGCCGTCGATCGCCTTGGCGTCGACGTCGAGGCGCGCCGTCGGCTCCTCGGGAGGCAGGCTCTGCGAGACGTCGTGGGCCGCCGCGGCGCCGTCGTCCGCGACGTCGACGAGCATCTTCGCGATCGCCTTGGCGTCGCGCGTCCCGAGCGCGCGCAGCGCCTCGTCGAGCCGCATCGTGAGCGTCTCGATGGCGTCGGTCGTCGCCGCGCGCGTGGCCGTGCTCGGCGCCTTCAGCTCGCGCGCCATCGCCTCGCGCGCCTTGCGCAGCCTC
Source organism: Myxococcales bacterium (assembly GCA_021783935.1). Taxonomy (GTDB): domain Bacteria; phylum Myxococcota_A; class Polyangia; order Polyangiales; family JADJMO01; genus CAIXWQ01. The sequence continues at coordinate 4,942 of JAJXTK010000455.1, forward strand.
CCCTTGACGATCGCCGCGATGCGCGGCGGGGTGCGCAGCCCCTCCCAGGACTGGCCGAGCGCGTCGGCGAGCGAGGTCGCGACCTCGTCGAAGCGGGTCTGCCGCCGCTCGGCCGAGGGGGCGTCGACGGGCTCTTCGAGCGCGAGCGCCAACAGATCGACCAGGGCGTCGCGCTGCTCTCGCAGGGCCTCGTAGCGACGCGCTTCCGCCGCGCCGATCGTCGGCGGCAGGAGCGTCAGCTCCTCGCTCCGACCCCACTTGGGGCCGGTGATCGGATCGTTGTCGCGCGCCTCGATGCGCACGCGGATCGGCGTGCGCGCTTTGCGGACGAGCGGATCGCCCTGCGGGCCGGTGCGCAGCACGTAGCCGCCGCGATCGTGCTTGGGCTCGCCGTCGAGCTTGGCGAGCACGCGCCGCTCCTCATGGGCCCCGACGCGCACCACGAGGTGCACCTCGCGCAGGCCGTGGTCGTCGTACGCGTCGTACTTGAGCGGCACCGCACCGCCGGCCGCCGCGAGGTCGATCGTCTTCGGGGCCCCCTCGAG
>JAJXTK010000456.1 GCA_021783935.1 Myxococcales bacterium
TCGCCCTCGCGGATGGCGCGCGGCTTGAACACGATCTGCGCGTGCCGCTTGCCGTCGCCCGCGGCGATCGTCCGCGGGACGTCGGCGAGCAGCGCGCGCAGCTGGGCCAGCGCCGCTTCGGCGCGCTGCTCGACGAGCACGTCGATCTCGGTGGGGCCCTCGGTCGGCAGCAGGCGCGCGACCCACTGCACGAGATCGACCAGCGCGCGCGCGGTGGTCTCGCCCTCGCCGTCCGTCGAGGCGTCGCGCGTGAGGCCGAGGATGCCGGCGCTCGGATCCGCGAGCACGGCGTCGAGCACCGCGTCGAGCGCGGGGCCGACCATGTCGCGCGCGCGCCACCCCTTCGGCAGCGTGCGCAGCGTCGGCGAGCGCGGCAACAGCAGCGCGACCGAGCGCGAGGCCGACTCCCCCTTCGCGCCGCCGCGGGAGCGCTCGTCGACCAGCAGCGTCCACTTCGGGCGAGGCGAGAGCGCGTCGATGCGGTGGTCGCGGGCCGACGGCGCCGCCGCGGGCCGGTCCTTCTTGGCGGGCGCGCGCTGGAGGCCGAGGCGCTTGTCGACGGGGCCTTGCAGGAACGGATACGCCGCGAGCACCTCGGCGGCGGCCCCCTTGGCCGCGTCGCTCTCGGCGCCGTGGGCGGCGACGGCCGCCTCGAGCACGGCGAGCTTCTCTGCGATGTCCTCGCCGCGGCGCGTGTGCTCTGCGATCAGCGCCTCGACGTCGGGGCCGGCGTCGGGGGCGCCGCGCACCGCTTCGACCGCCGCGACCACGCGCGCGTCGTCGCGGCCATGGCGCGAGACGAGGTTCTCGAGATCGCGTACGAGCTGGGGGAGCGGGCGCGGCTTCTTCGGCTGCGCGGCGACGGGCCCGGCCGGTTCGGACGGGGCGGGCTCCGCGCCCTTCTGCGCAGGCGGCGGCTCGAGGGCGTAGAGCCGCTGGTCGGCGATCGTCTTGAGCACGGCGTGCTTGGCGAGCAGCTCCTCGTAGCGCGCCCGCGTCTCGTCCCCCTCGACCCCTTGCGCGCGCGCGGCCCGCTCGAGCGCGCCGAGCAGCCGGCTGCCCGCCTCGCCCCGCTCGCTGCGCGCGAGGATCAGCCCCTCGACGTAGCCGTCGGCCTCGGGGTGTCGACGGGCCTCGGAGGCCAGGGAGCGGGCGCGCGGGTGCTTGCGGCCTCGCACCGCGACCTCGCACTCGAGATCATCGAGGACGTTCTCGAGGGTGCGCCCTTGGGGCTCGGTGGCGGCGGCGGCGGTGCTTTCGATCGTGGACTCGTTCGACATCGGCGCGGGAGCCTAGCAGGCTGTCGACGTTCTCCGAGACCGTCCGAGCCGCGCCCGCGTCATCCCTCGATTTTGTGCGCGATCGACCCCCGCCTGCTGGCGGTCACGGCTTGCGCACGCCGTTCTTCGACGGCCTGCTGGTTGCGGGCTCCGGAAACCTCATCGGGGTTCGGCCGACGTGGAACGGGGCGCCCGGCGGACCTTCGAATTCGGCCGCGGTCCCCGGAGGCCATGCGCGCTGGGGCGGCGCCTCGCCCGCGTCGTGCTATAGGCGGCCGCCATGCCCGAAGCCGCCCCCCTCGTCGATCTCGCCGAGAAGTCCGTCTCCTACGCCGGCACGAGCTACGCGATTCGCCCGCTCGGCGACGACGCGTACACCGCCCTCGTGGAGGGCATTCCCGTCGGCAAGCTCGTCTACACCTTTGGCGCCGCGATGGGCGTGCCGGAGGGGAGCGCGGTCACGGAAGAGACGCTCACCACGGTCGCCGAGGCCTGGTTCGCGGCGCTCGACGCCTGACGAGATGGCGCAGGCGAGTCTCGGCCTGCGGACGCGCCGTCACTGCCGATGATCAAGTACCTCGGCTCGAAGCGAACGCTGTTGCCCGACTTGCTCGCGGCGGTCGCGCGGCTCCCGCAGGTGCGCACCGTCGTCGACCTGTTCTCGGGGACCAGCCGCGTCGGGCAAGCGCTCAAGCGCTCGGGGCGTCGCGTGATCGCCAACGATCACAACGCGTACGCCCACGCGCTGGCGCGCTGCTACGTCGCCGCCGATCGCGACAAGGTCGCCCGCGAGGCCGAGCGGCTGCTGCTCGAGCTCGCCAGGCTGCCGGGGCGCCCGGGGTATTTCACCCAGACCTTCTGCGTCGAGGCGCGCTACTTCCAGCCGAAGAACGGCGAGCGAATCGACGCCATCCGCGACGCCATCGCCGCCAAGTCGCTCGACCCGCTCCTCGAGGCCGTCCTGCTCGTCTCGTTGATGGAGGCCGCCGACAGGGTCGACTCGACCGTAGGCGTCCAAATGGCCTATTTGAAGCAATGGGCGCCCCGCGCGCACCACGAGCTGGAGCTTCGACTCCCCGACGTGCTGCCGGCTGTGGAGCACGGCCCTTGCGAGGCCCATTGCCTCGACGCGCTCGATGCGGCGGCGACGTTCGAGGCCGACGCCGTGTACGTCGATCCCCCGTACAACCAGCACAGCTACCTGTCGAACTACCACATTTGGGAGACGCTGGTCCGATGGGACCGCCCGAGCCATTACGGCGTGGCGCGCAAGCGAGAGGACTGCCGGACGCGCAAGAGCGCTTTCAACCTCCGAGCGCAGAGCCAGGAGGCGTTCCGCCGCGTGGTGCAGACGGCCAGGGCGTCTTTCCTGATTGTCTCGTTCAACGACGAGGGGTTCCTCGCCCGAGATCAAATCGAGAGCATCCTCGCTCAGCGCGGCGAGGTCTTCGTGCTGGCCAAGGACTTCAAGCGATACGTCGGCGCCCAGATTGGGATCTACAACCCGCAGGGCGAAAAGGTCGGAAAAATCGGCCGCTTGCGCAATCGCGAACATCTCTACTTCGTCGCCACCGAGCGCGCCGCCCTCGACCGCCCGCTGGCCGAGCTCCTCGGCGATCTCGCCGGGGCCTCGGGGGGCGATCGCGCGCGCGACTCCCTTGCCCTGCCCTGAGGCGGGTCCGCCGAGCGTCCCCTGGCAAGCGCAGCGAACGCCGCGCCCGCGCGCGCTCCCGCCGTCTCGGAGCATGACGTCTCGCCCGACGGGGTCAACGCGCCGAAAGTACACTCCTGGCCGGATCGCTGGGTTCTGGCGTCTTGCGGCCGATGGCGCCCGTTGCGCCCGTCGTGTGGGTCATCGTCGCACTGGCCGCATTCCTCGCGGTCGTGCGGCTTTGGGCACGCGCGTCGAGTCGCGCGCGCGGGCGCCCCGGACGCTCGAGGGGCTGGCTTCGGGCCGCGCGAAGTCAGAGGCGCGTTCGTAGCGCTCCCCGTCCACTCGGAAGTCGAATCCGGCCCGTCGCCGGGCAACCAAGCGTCGGTCCAGCGCGTCGGCAACCCGTCGCGGCGCAGCCAAACAGGCCAGTGCTCCCGCCCCGCGCACCGGCGGGCGCGTGCCGAAAGTGGAGCTCGTCGCCCCCTCGAACGCCGAATGTCCGGCGAACCGGCCCGCTTGAATCGTGCGGAGCGGGCAAAAAGGCGCAAAGCCCGCGGCGCTTCGGAAGGGCGCCGAGGGGCGTGCGAAGGGGGATTCGGCGGCGGTCCTCGCGGACCTCTTCGGCCGCAGTCGACCGCTTGCGCCCGAGCACGGCCGTCGCCGAGGGCACTGGGCCCCTCGCCCCCCCCGCCGGGCAGCTCGCGGGGAAAGAAGCGCCATGGGCGAAACCGAGTCGGGTCTCGGAGACTCATAGGTACGGCTCGCTTCCTCCCGCTCTGGTCCAGATTCGAGGTCGACTTCGAATCGGTCCCCATCTGCAAAGGACCATTCCGCCTTCGAATGGACCGTGATATGTAAAAGGCAATCCAGCGACGCTCGCCCGCGCCGAATCCATTTTCGCGGACGGAGCCGCCACCAGCCAGACGAGGTCATGATGTCCGCACGTCTCGAGTCTGCCATCGCGTCCCTAGCCTCCCAGTTCGCGCGCGACGTCGTCGCGCTCATCGGCAGCGTGCAGGTCGGCGAGCTCGTGGCGCTCGCCGGCGCCAGGGCGCCTGCCGCGAGGGCGCCGATCGCCGCTGCGCCGAGCGTCGCCCGCGCGGCCGCGCCTTCTGCCAAGAAGGGCGCCGTTCGTTCGCGCCAGGGTGGCCGTCGGTCGTCGGCCGAGATCCTCGCCGAGCTCGATCGCATCGTCGCCGCCGTCGCGGCGCAGCCCGGCCAGCGCTCCGAGGAGATCCAGAAGAAGCTCGGCATCGCGAGCAAGGACATCGAGCGCCCGATCTCGATCGGTCTGGCGAAGGGGCTGCTCCGCAAGGAGGGCGAGAAGCGCGCGACCCGCTACTTCCCCGGCAAGGGCAAGGGCGCGTCGGCCGTCAAGGTCGCCAAGCCCGCCAAGAAGGTCGCGAAGAAGGCGGCGAAGAAGGTCGCGAAGAAGGCGGCGAAGAAGGCCGTCAAGAAGGCCCCACGGAAGGTCGCCAAGAAGGGCGCGGCGCCGGCGCCCGCCACCCCCGCCGCGGCGTCCTGACACCCGCTCGAGGCGTCGGGCTCGCTTAGCGGGCCCGTGTCCCGCGAGGCCGCGTGCGCTCGAGCGCCGCGGCCTTCGCGTTGGTGCGCCTCGACGGCGGCCCTTCCGTCGGGCGGCCCACGCGCGCTCCGCGACGCGCGAGGTCGCGCAGTTGGGCCGCGTGGGTGCGCTGCGCGATCGGCGCGCCGTGTCAGTTCAGCGACTGCGGCATCGTGATGCGCCGATTGGCGCACTGGGAGGCCGCGGGCCACTCCTCGAAGGCGATCGGGATCGTCGAGTACGTCGAGCTCACCCACGTGTCGGGGTAGGGGTTCCAGCTCGCCGCGCAGCCGAGGCCGCTGGCGCCGCACTCGCAGGTGGGCGCGCTCGCGTGCACCTGGCTCACCTGGAAGTGGAGGTGGACGCCGGTCGACCAGCCGGTGGTGCCCGACATGGCGAGCGGCTGCCCTTGGGTCACGGTCGCGCCGCACGTGATGCCGGGCTCGGCGGACGCGTAGGCGACGTGCATGTAGATCGCCTGCGTGCCGTCGCCGTGATCGACGACGATCATGTTGGCGTCGTCGGCGCACGCGCTCGTGCCGCAGCCGGTGCTGCTGCTCAACTTGAGGTGCGTGATCGTCCCCGCGCGCGCCGCGCGCACCAGGAACGAGCCGCCGTCGGCCCAGTCCCACGCGTACTCGTCGGGGCCGACGTGGTCGTTGCAGCACGCGTCATTGCAGTCCTGCGTGAGCTGCATCGTCACGCCGTGCGTCCAAGGCAGGCGGTAGGACGCCGACGAGGAGGGGGTCTTGCACCGGTCGTTGGTGCCGGCCGGCTCGACCTGGCACCCCGCCGCGCAGACGATCGCCTTGGTCGGCGCGGCGTTCGGCCCCGGGCACGTGTAGAGCGTGTCGGGGTCGCCGTCGAGGATCTCGTCGCTGCCGCAGTAGTCGCCCGCGACGGTCTTCGAACTGCACGTCGGCTTCGGCGCCGAGGAGTCGGCGGTCGTCGAGGTGTCGGCCTTCGTCGACGTGTCGGCCTTC
>JAJXTK010000457.1 GCA_021783935.1 Myxococcales bacterium
CACGAACCACTTGGAATTCAGCCATCCGGCGAGCCGCGCGCCCTGCCGCAGCAGGCGCCGCGCGGCCGAGGGACGCGACGACAGGCACACCATCACGCGCTCGGCGTCCGCGGCCGGCTTCTGGGCGTGCTCGCGTGCCGTCTCGCTCGCGTCGGCGCGCGCCTCGACGGCGTTGGCGACCTCGCGCAGCGCGATCTGCCGCAGCGCCGCGAGGTTCTCGTGGCGGAAGAAGCCGTGCAGCGCCTGCTCGACCTTGTGCGCCGGGTAGATCTTCCCCGCCCGCAGCCGCTCCTGGAGCTCGCCGGGCGGCACGTCGATGACCACGACCTCGTGCGCCTGGTGGAGGATCCGATCGGGCAGCCGCTCGCGCACGTCGACGCCGGTCTCGCGGAGCACCAGATCGTGCAGGCTCTCGAGGTGCTGCACGTTGACGGTCGTGAGCACGCTGATGCCGGCGTCGAGCAGCTCCAGGACGTCCTCCCAGCGCTTGTCGTGGCGGCTGCCCGGGACGTTGGTGTGGGCGAGCTCGTCGACCAGCGCTACGTCGGGCCTGCGGGCGAGCAGCGCGTCGAGGTCCATCTCGCGCATCGGCACCCCGCGGTAGTCGATCGTCCGCTCGGGCACGACGTCGAGCCCTTGCAGCTCGCGCGCCGTCTCCTCGCGCCCGTGGGTGAGCACGACGCCGATGACCGCGTCGATCCCCTCCTCGCGCAGCCTCCGCCCCTCGCGCAGCATCGCGACCGTCTTGCCCACGCCGGCGGCCATGCCCAGGTAGACCTTGAGCTTGCCGCGCCTCTGGGCGCGCACGAACGCGAGGAAGTCCTCGCTCACGGAGCGAGCCTCCGCGACGGCTTTCGACGGGGCTGGGCCATAAGACGCGGCGAGTGACGACGCCTGTCGGTCAGTGGAGAGCAACTCGCGTGCCCCAGCAAGAACGCCAGCGCCCCGCCGGGCGCATCGTGCGGCATGCACGGCGAGCGCTCGCGCCGTCGTGCGCAATTGCACGCGAGCGGCGCGGCTGCCGGCGCCCCGAGCTTGGCGATCGCGCCGCCGGTGCGCCCCCTCAGAGCCGCGCGCCGTCGCGCCGGACGCGCAGCGAGAACCAGGTCCCTTCCCCCTTCTCGCTGGTGAAATCCACCTGCCCGCCGAGGTAGCGCTCGCCGAGGAGCCTCATCGCGTAGCAGCCGAGCCCGCGATCCGACCCCTTGGTCGTGAAATAGCGGCGGAAGATGCGCTCGCGGATGTTCTCCGGCACGACGGGGCGGCTCCAGACGCGCAAGACGGCCTCCTCGCCAATCGACTCCACGACCAGCCGGACCGCGTCGCCCGGGCTCGAGGCCTCGAGCGCGTTCACCAGCATGTTCAGCAGGACGTGGTGCACGAGCAGCGGGTCGGTGCGCACGGCCAGGTCCGCGGGGGCGATCGACGCCTCGATCCGGCGCCCGTCGCTGCTCGGGTGGTGCGTCGCGGCCGCGACGAGCCGCTCGACCAGCTCGGCGACGCGCTGCTCGTTCAGCTCCGGCTCCAGCGAGCCGGGGCGCTCGGCCCCGAGCTGCCGCCGGAAGTCGACCTCGGCCACCAGCTGCCCCGCCAGCGTACGCAGCGTGTCGAGGACCTCGGCGTCCACGTCGCGCCTGCCGAGGGCGTCGACCGTTCCTCGCAGCGCCTGCGCGTAGTTGGCGAGATCGTGGAGGAAGATCCGGTCGAGCGCGAGGTTGCGTCGGCGATCGGAGACGTCGCGCAGCGAGATGAGCACGTAGTGCTCCCCCTCGACGTCGATGGGCACCGCGCGGGCTCGGTACGCGTAATCCTCGGTGGTCGCGTCGCACTGGGTGGTCAGAAAGCAGTCGCGCTCGGCGCTGTCGCGCGATCGCTTGACCGTGAGCGCCGCGAGCGCGAGCCCGCACGAGCCGCACGCCGTGGACGTCGCGCAGCCGTCCTGCGTCTGCGCGAAGGTGCACCCGAGCGACTCGCCCGGCCGCAGCCCGATGACCAGCCCCGCGTCGCTCTTCCTCGCGAGCCTCAGGAAGTCGTCGTTGAACGCGACGATCTGGAGGTTCGCGTCCGCGACGACGGTGGGGATGTCGCTCGCCCGCAGCAGCGCCTCGACGACGGGGCTCCGCGCGACGCGCGCGTGCTCCTGCTCGAGGAGGTCGCCCGGCGTGCGGCTCGCGAGGGGGAGTTCGGACGACGACATGCGCTGAGGGCTCCGATCACGCGAGGTAGTCCCCCCCCGTACGCGAATCTTACCCCGAGACGCGTGAGACATCGAATCGCGGCGCGCCGCTCGGCCGTGACCCGGACCGCGGCAGGGCGCCGATGTGAGGGGCTCGCGCGAGCCGGACCGCGAGCGTTCGCGCGGTGGCTCGGCGGAGCGCGGCGAACGAATCGGCGAGGTGGCGAGGTCGCCGGCGAGCGCGCGCGCCCGCGTCGGATTCCACGGCCTCGATCGATATGATAACGTGATTATGCGAAGCTCGCCGAGGACGGTCGCGGCGGCGCTCGGAGGCGCCCGGGGGCTCCGGTGGTCACAAGAGCCCTCGCCGCACGGCCTCGGCGGCCGCCTCGGCCTTGCTGGAGATCTCGAGCTTCCGGTAGATCGTCTTGACGTACGACTGCGCCGTTCCGACGCCCAGCGGCGCGCGCACGCGCGGGGCACCATCGTGGCCTAGCAGGCCGTTGAGAGACGGCCTGCGGCAACTGTGACCGTCAGCAGCCTTCGGTCGATCGCGCGGGAGATCGCGGCGTGACCCGGGAGAGGATCGGCCGGTCTCGGGGAAACTCCTCAGCCTGCCAGGCCGCGGCCCAGGCCGAGGCAGACGTCGGTCGATCCCGAGCGAGCTCCGCGCGGCCGCTCACGGCACCGCTCGGGCGCGCACGCGGACCGACGCGGGCACCCCCTGCGGCCAGCGAGCGAACTGCTCGAGCGGCACCGACTCGGCCGGAGCCTCCAGCGTCGTCTTGTCGGCCGCGCTCACCGCGACGGGGATCGAGACGAGGATCCAGATGGGCGCGCTGATGACCAAGAAGTACCCGTGGCTTGCGGTGCTCAGGGTGCCGAGCACGCCCCAGACGCCGTATTCGGTGGAGTGCGAAGGACGCAGATCGATGTGCACGCGCGGCCCCTTCGCGCCGATCGCGATCACCGCGCCGTTGGGGACCTCGATGTACATTCGCCCCTCGGCGTCGAGCCCGAGCAGCTCCCCCTGATAGGTGGCGGCGGCGACGTCCACCTTGATCGGGTAGCCGCGCACCGGGACCTCTTCGAGCTTGCCGACGAGCCGGGCGCCGCCGAACCCCTTGGCGCGATCGAACGAGCTGACGGTCCCGCATCCGAGCGACCAGGTGGCCAGCGCGAAGAGCGCGCAGACCCGCGCCCGCGACGTCACGGCCGCCCTCCGACGCGGCTCGCCCAGAAGATCTCCTCCATGCGGGGCTCGATGCGCTTGTAGAGGGGCGCGAGGGTCCGCATCGCGCCGGCCGGATCGAGCAGGAGCCGCGCCACCTCCGAGGGGGCCTCGTCCGCGAGCCACTGCGTGCGCGGCCACTCGTAGTAGAAGCCGCGCGACTCGAGAAACAGCTCCTCGTCGCCGTCGGGCAGGCGGAATCGCAGCTCCCACGCGTCGCGCGGATAGGTGACGAGCCGATCGCCGTCGGCGGCGTGGAGCTTCGCGAGGGCGCCGGCGTCGGCCTTGCCGTCCCGAAGGACCGCGTCGGGCGTGATAGGCCGCGCTTGGACCTCGGCGAGCAGCTCCGCGAGCGACACCGCGTCGATCTTCCAGTTGCCCTTCGCGACGCGCAGTCGAACCTTGAGCGGCCCCTCGGGCAGCGCGTCGGGGAGCTCGACGAGCTGCGTCTCGCGCGCGATCGGCCCGACCTCGGCGAACGCGCCGGCGCGCGTCCAGGTGCCGCCCGCGCCCGCGACCTCCACGTCGATGTCACCGAGGAGGCGACCGAAGGCGCGCCAGCGCTCGGCGCCGACGTCCCCCGCGCGCTCGGCGGCGAGCACCGTCGAGACCGCGTCGCGGCCGAGCCACGCGAGCACCTGGTAGAACACGAACGTGTTGAGGAGGCTGCTGCGCGCGTGGATGACGACGCCGAGCTTGCCGCGCGGGTGGGGGAAGACGAGCTCGAGGGCCTCGTGCGCGGCGAGGTCGTCGGGGTCGGCCGGCGAGCGCCACTCGTCGCCGTCGGGCGCCGACAGGGTGCGCACGCAGTCGCCGAGCGGCGAGGCGCAGGAGAGCGGCGCGTGGAGCGTTCGCGCCGGAAGGTAGCGCTGCCCCGCGCGGTAGACGCGCGCGCCGACGGGCCGCGGCGCGGCGAGGACGCGGACGCTGTCGACGAAGTGGGTCTCGAGCGCGTCGTTGGTCATGAAGAGCGAGAGCGACCAGGTGCCCGCGTCCGGGCCGCTCGCGACGCGGCTCGCGTGCGCCGTCCACATCGCGTCGACGTCGGTGTCTTCGAGGGTGCGCGCGATGCTCGCCGAGAACCCCTCCGCCTGCAGCACGCGTCGGCCGCCGCCCTCCTCGGTGTAGAACGTCGGGCACGAGCCGAAGCACGCCTTGGGGTTCGCGAGGCAGAGGGCCGTGACCAGGAGCGATGCGCCGGAGACGACGCCGAGGACGACGCCGCCGCTGTGCGTGACTCGCTCCGGCTGCGTCGTCTCGATCACGGCGACGTCCGCGACGCGCACCGAGCGCCGCTCCTTCTTGCCCGTCGTGTGGCGGTCGACGTCGTAAGCGAGGCCGGTGCCCTCGACCCGCGCGTCGGGGGCCTCGCCGACGATCGACCAGTCCTCGAGCACGTAGAGGCTGCCGTCGGGCATGTGCAGCTTCACGTACAGATCGGCGGTCGACACCGCGCCGCCGACCGAGGTGTTGGTGAAGCTCGACCGATAGTTCGTCGAGTAGCACGAGAGCGTCGCGGCGGTGCCGAGCGCGACGAAGGCGCGCGCGAGAGCCCGAGGCATGGATCTGTCCCCCTTCGACGCTCGAGGATAGCCGCGTCGGGGCGTATCCGCTCTGCCACCCAGCGCCGATCCCGCTGCCGACACCGCCGCTCCCCCAGCGCTCCGGGGGGGCGAAGATGGTCGCGATGGCTAGTACTACTTCGAACGGTATCCGTTCCCGCAGGCCGTTTCTCGAGGGCCTGCCAGGCCTCGCGGTCGCGACGGGTGAGAGCGGCGTCGCCGAACGTCGTCGCGAGGAGCTCTTCGTCGGGGACGCGGAAGAGAGCATCATGAGCGCTCGCCTCTACGTCGGTAACCTCTCCATGGCGGCGCCCTTACCCGTTCACCTTGTCGCCTTTGGCGCGCCGTCGGGCCGCGATCGCCTGAAGCCCACGCCGGGTCGGGATCCCGCCCTGAGCGCGATCGTCGCTGTTACAGCCCCCATCCCCGCCCTTCCCCCGCGGTGCGGGGGAAGGGAGATCGCGTGGCGCGAACGCGCGCAGGCAACCGTGCCTCGGC
>JAJXTK010000458.1 GCA_021783935.1 Myxococcales bacterium
CGATCTCGCCGAACAGGTCGAGCGAGAGCGAGAACCAGAGGTTCAAGTACTTCTGGATCGTCGGCAGGTCGATGCCGCCGAGCTTGCGCACGTCGCCCGAGTAGCCCGCCTCCTTCATGAGCTGCGCGGTGCGCTCGATCACGCGCATCACGCCGGTCTCGCCGACGAACATGTGGTGCGCCTCCTCGGTGAGCATGAAGCGCGTGGTGCGCGAGAGCGGGTCGAAGCCCGACTCGGCGAGCGCGAGCAGCTGGTATTTGCCGTCGCGGTCGGTGAAGAACGTGAACATGAAGAACGAGAGCCAGTTCTGGCAGGGCTCGTTGAACGCGCCGAGGATGCGCGGCTTGTCGGGGTTGCCCGAGCGGCGCTCGAGGAGCGCCTCTGCCTCCTCGCGCCCGTCGCGCCCGAAGTACGAGTGGAGCAGGTAGACCATGGCCCAGAGGTGGCGCCCCTCTTCCACGTTCACCTGGAAGAGGTTTCGCAGGTCGTAGAGGCTCGGGCAGCTCTGACCGAGCAGCCGCTGCTGCTCGACGCTCGCGGGCTCGGTGTCGCCCTGGGTGACGATGAGCCGCCGCAGCGTGTTGCGGTGCTCGCCGGGGACCTCTTGCCAGACCGGTTGACCGAGGAAGTCACCGAAGCCGATCTTCCGATTCGGCACCTGATCGGCGAGGAAGATGCCCCAGCGGTATTCGGGCATCTTCACGTAGTCGAAGTGCGCCCAGCCGTCGCTCTCGACGCTCACCGCGGTGCGCAGCCACACGTCGTCCTGCTGGAACCCCGCGGGGCCCATCTCGACCCACCAGTCGACGAACTTCGGCTGCCACTGCTCGAGGGCGCGCTGGAGCTTCTTGTCGCTGCCGAGATCGACGTTGTTCGGGATCCGCGTGTCGTTGACGACGTTGCTCATCGGGGGGTCTCCAAGGTGTTGTCGCGAGGTCTCACGGCCCCCATCCCCGGCCCTTCCCCCGCGGTGCGGGGGAAGGGTGACGAAAGCCCTCCCTCCCCCGCACCGCGGGGGAGGGTCGGGGTGGGGGCCGTTGGCTCCACGTTGCCGGCAGCTCTCACGCCCGCCGCATGTCGAAGGTCGGCCGCTCGGGCTTGCCGTACATGGTGAGCGCGCCCTTCTCGCCGGTGGCGTTGGGGCGGGTGAAGATCCAGTTCTGCCAGGCCGACAGGCGGCCGAAGATCTTGGTCTCGAGCGTCTCGGGGCCGCCGTAGCGGAGCGACGCCTCCATGCCGGTCATCGCGTCGGGGCTCATCGACGCGCGCTCCTCGACGGCGACGCGGATCTCGTCGTCCCAGTCGATCGCGTCCGGGGTGAGCGTCGCGAGGCCCGCCTTCGACGCCTCGTGTGTATGCATCGGCGCCGTCTGCTCGCGCAGCTTGCCGACCTGCTCCGGCGTGCGCAGGAAGCGCGACTGCAGGCGCGTCAGCCCGTTGCCCATCGGCATCGGGCCGAAATTCGCCGACGAGAGGGCGACGCGGATCGCGTCCTCGTGCTCCTCGTCGTCCTTCATGTAGACGCGGTCGGCCGCCAGCGCGATCTCGAGCAAGGAGCCCGCGAAGCACGACCCCTCGTCGACCAGCGCGAAGAGCGAGCGCGAGGTGACGTCGATGCGCTTGAGCACGCGCCGCTGGAGCAGCTGGATCTCCCTGGCGAGCCAGTCGCCCGAGCTCACCAAGCCCGCGAGCGCCTCGTCGGCCTGCCGCACCTTCTCGAGATCGCCGCGCGTGCGCAGGACGAGGAGGCCCACCTCGAGGAAGTTGAAGCGCAGATCGAGCAGCGCGTCGTCGAGCTCGCGGAACGCGCGCAGCGCCCAGTTGCCGACCGAGCCGAGCCTGCGCAGCTCCTCGCCGCTCTTCGGCGGCGCGTGGTCGGGGCCGCGCACGACGAGCTCCGCCACGCGCGACTTCGGATCGATCGAGAGGGTCACGTACTTGTACGTCGAGACGAGCTTGCCCCCCTCTTCGGTGCGCGTGAGCTCCATCGGCGCGAGCGCGATCCCCGCCCCCTTGGCCTGCGCGCGCGCCGACGCGGCGGCGAGCGCCTCGGCGCGCTGGGTCGTGGTCTCGACGAACTTGCTGCGCGCGACGACGTCGTCGACCAGCGCCCACTCCTTGGCGCGCTTGCCGCGGATCCCCTCGGCGAGCGTCGAGAAGACGTCGGCGTGGTCGCGCCGGATCTTGCGCTTGTCGACCAGGCGCGTGAGGCCGCCGGTGCCGGGGAGCACGCCGAGCAGGGGGCACTCGGGCAGGCTCACCGCGCTGTTGCCGTCCTCCTGCAGGTAGATCTCGTCGCACGCGAGGGCGAGCTCGTAGCCGCCGCCCGAGGTGATGCCGTTGAGCGCGGCGAGCGACTTGATGCCGCTCTCTTGGCTCGCCTCCTCGAGGTACAGGCGCGTCTCGTTGGTGAACTTGCAGAAGTTGACCTTGAACGCGTGGCTCGAGCTGCCGAGCATGTAGATGTTCGCCCCCGAGCTGAAGATGCGGTCCTTGCCGCTGGTGAACACCAGGGCGCGCACCTCGGGGTGCTCGAAGCGCACGCGCTGGAGGGCGTCGGCGAGCTCGACGTCGACGCCGAGGTCGTAGGAGTTCAGCTTCAGCGCGTAGCCGGGGCGCACCCCGCCGTCCTCCTGGATGTCGAGGACGAGGCGCGCGACGCCGGTCTTCTCGGCGACCGACAGGTCGAGGGTCCAGTGCTTGTACGCGGCGGGCGAGGTCTCGAAGCGGACGGGATCCATGCGTGGGTAGGGTACCAGTCGCGAGGCGTCTGGCAAGCACTATACTTCTAGCGTGTTTCTGTGGTATGCAGTATAGTGCCAACCATGGTCGCGCGCGCCGCCGGCAAGGGGCACGAGCTGCTCCTCTCGGGGCTCGGCAAGGCCGTGCGCGCGCGCCGCAACGAGCTCGGGCTCACGATGCGCGAGCTGACCGAGCTCGGCGGGGTGAGCGAGCGCTTCCTGGCCGAGCTCGAGGCCGGTCGCGGCAACATCTCGGTCGCGCGGCTCCACGACGTGGCCGTCGCGCTCGGCACCACGGCCTCGGCGCTGCTCGCGGGGGTCGAGGCCGAGGCGCCGCTCAAGACGGTGATCGCGCTGGTCGGCCTGCGCGGCGCGGGCAAGAGCACCATCGGCGAGCGGCTCGCCAAGCGCCTGAAGCTGCCGTTCTTCGAGCTCGACGAGCGCGTCGAGGCGGCCGCCGGCGTGCGCCTCGGCGAGCTGTTCGAGCTGCGCGGCGAGGCGATCTACCGGCGCCTCGAGCGCGAGGAGCTGCAGCGCATCCTCGCGGCCCACGAGGGGCCGGCGAAGGGGGCCGTCATCGCGACCGGCGGCGGCATCGTCAACGACGAGGAGACCTGGGCGCTGCTCAAGGCGCACGCGCGCACCGTGTGGCTCAAGGCGAGCCCGGAGTCGCACTGGACGCGCGTCGTCGCCCAAGGCGATCGCCGGCCGATGGCGAACCGGCAGGACGCGGAGGCCGAGCTGCGCACGATCCTGCGCCAGCGCGCCGATCGCTACGCGCGCGCGGACGTCACCGTCGACACCGACGCGCTCGGTGTCGACGGCTGCGTCCGCGAGATCGCGCGGGCGGGACGCGGGCGAGCGCGCGCCGCCTCGTGAACCGACTCAGAGATAACCGAGCAGGCCGACGGTGATGCCGAGGTTCGTGAAGTGATCGGTGTACGACGTCGAGACCGTCGTGCCGTTGGTCGTCTCGTCCTGCGAGTGCGTGCCGGCCAGCGGCAGGTCGGCGGCGATTCCCACCGTGAAGGCGAAGTGCTCGACCGGCGAGATCACGAGCTGCGGATCCAGGCTCAGCGCGAAGCCGCTCTGCGTGGTGCTGACCGTGGTGTTGCCGTTGTTCTGCGGCGGCGTCGAGGTGCCGACGTTGTAGTAGGTGAGCCCGCCGCGCAGCCACACGCTCAGCATGCCGCCGAGCGGCAGGACGTAGCCGACGCGGGGCGCGAAGATGAAGCCGTTGGCCGAGCCGTAGTCGCCCGACACCGACTGCGTCGTGCTCGCGCCGTTCAGCGTCGTCGTCGTCGTGTTGCTGTACGAGTCGCCGACGTGGACGTAGCCGATCGAACCGCCGATCGTGAGGTTGTCGATGATCGTGTAGTCGATGCCGACGCGCGGAATGACGTAGACGTTCGCCGGCGAGCCGTTCCAGAGCAGGCCGAAGGTCGTGGAGCTGACCTTGCTGTCGGAGACCCGGGTGACGCCGCCGGCGACGTCCGTGGTCTCCGTCGACTCTTGCCCCCACGCGAACCCGAACAGCCGCTCGGCGCCGATGGTGAGCGTCCCCTTGTCGGCGATGCCGTTGCCCGTGGTGCTCGCCGGCGCCGCGCCCGCGCCCGAGACCGCCGTGATCGCCGTCGCGAGCACACCCAAGAGAAGGACCTTACGCATCGTCGATGCCTCCTGTTGTCGATGAATCGGCGCGACGGTAGCAGAACCGTCAACCGCCCGGCCATCGGAAGACGGCCAAGAAGCCCCGCGCATTCATGACCGGCGCGAGCGGCGCGTGCTACATCGCGCGCCATGATCGACGCGAAGAGCGACGCGGAGCGGCTCCCGGAGCCTCTTCGCGAGGCGATCGCGGGCGCAGACGACCTCGACGCAGCAGCGAGGCTGTGCGCGCAGGCATTGACGCATCGCACGTGGGTAAACGAGCACCCGGGTGAAATGGACAACCAGCGGCTCGAGCTGCTCGGCGACGCGGTGCTCGGCCTGGTCGTCACCGACCTGCTCTACGCGGCGCTGCCGAGCGCCGACGAGGGGCTGCTCTCGCGCGTGCGATCGTCGTCGGTGAACGAGGGGGCGCTCTCGGAGGCGGCGCGCGCGATCAGCCTCGGGGCTTCGCTGCGGCTCGGGCGCGGCGAGCGGGCCTCGGGCGGCGCCGATCGCGCGCGGACGCTGGCCGACGCGCTCGAGGCGGTCATCGGCGCGGTCTACCTCGCGCGCGGCCCCGACGGCGCGCGGGCGTTCGTGCGCCGCGTGCTCGGCGCGCGCATCGACGCGGAGGTGGCCGGCGCGGCGCGGGCGTCGACGGGGCCGGTCGACGTGCGCGCGAAGGACAAGAAGAGCGTGCTGCAGGAGCTGGTGCAGGGTCGCGGCGGCGAGGCGCCGACCTACGAGCTCGCCGACTCGACCGGCCCCGACCACGATCGGCGATGGCGCGTGCGCGTGCGCGTCCGCGCGCTCTTGCTCGGCGCCGGCGAGGGGCGCTCGCGGCGCGAGGCCGAGATGGCGGCCGCGGCGGTGGCGATCGACGCGCTCGTCGGCGACCCCGCGCTGCTCGAGGCCGCCCAGGCGGGCGGTGACGATCCGCGGCGCTCGTCGTAGCCTTGGGCGATGAGCGGCAGGCCCGTCCCCTCGGCCGGTCTCGATCGACGAGGCGCCCTCGCGATCGGCCTCGGCGCCGTCGCGCTCGCCGCGGCGCTGCGCGCGTCCGCGGCG
>JAJXTK010000459.1 GCA_021783935.1 Myxococcales bacterium
CGGTGGTCGCCGCGGCGCACAACACCATGTCGGCGTAGTCGAGCGCGCGCTCGCAAGCGAGGAGCGGATCGGCCTCGCCGGTGAGCGCCTCGGCCTCCTCCTCGTTCATGGCGAGCACGTTCACGTTCTCGGCGATGAAGCTCCGCCAGAACTCGGGGCGCTCGGCGATCACGAAGCGCGTGCCGAGCGTCAGCACCACCGGCACGCCGCGCGCCTTGGCGAGCTCGATCGCCCGGCGCGTCGCGCCCGGCATCGGATCGCCGTCCTTCGCGCGCATCAGGTACGCCGAAATGACGAGGCTCGAGGCGTCTTCGAACACCGCCTCGGGCACGCTCTCGGGGCGCAGGCCGTTCATCTTCCCCTCGCTGATCGCGAAGGTGCGCTCGCCGTCCGGCGTGACCAGCGCGAAGCACCGGCCGATCGGTCCGTCGACCGGCTGGAGGTGATCGAGGTTCACCCGGCTCGAGGTGTTCGAGAGGTAGCGGTAGCCCGAGGTGCCGACGCGGATCGTCTCGCTCATCACCCCGAGCAGGATCGAGACGTCGTCCGAGAGCAGCGAGTAGTTGTGCAGCGTGTTGCCGACGGTGCCGCCGGCGAATTCGTAGCGGATGAGCCCCTCGCGGTGCAGCTCGTCGTAGAGCGCGATGGCCACCTCGTTGGCGATGACCATCGAGCCCCCCTTGGCGAGCTCGTAGCGCGCGAGCAGCCCCTCGGGGACGCGCGCGTCGATGTCGACCAGCGTCTGGTCGATGCCGACCACGTGGGTGCGCGCGGCGGGGGCCGAGATGCCCGCGTAGGCGAAGAGCGGATCGCGCGCGCTGACAGGGAAGTAGTGCTTGTGTTTGCGCCGGCCGGGGAAACGCATGGTGGGGAGCCCGCGAAAGCGGAACCCGAGCGTATCACCGCTTGCCGCCACCCGGGCCCGCTCTGCCACGGCGCGCCGCCGACCCCGTCGCCGCCGCCGTTCGTGCACTGCAACACGCGCGGCGGCCGCGGGGACGCGTCACGCGCGCCGTGACTCGACCTTCTCCTCGAGGTCCGCGAGGCGGCTCTCGAGCCGCCCGAGCAGCGCGAGGGTGCGCTCCTGATCGCGCTTGGTGGGCAGGCCGACGCGCCCCCAACCCTCGGCGATCGCCTTCTCGGCGGCCGTCTTGGCCTGCATCTGCGCCTTGAGCAGCTGACCGGCGGGGCCGAGCACCACCGGGCTCTCGACCCAGCGCTCGACGTAGCGCGCGGTCGCGTCTTCCCAAGCGTCGAAGCCCTTCTTCCAAAACTCCCAGATCATGCGTTCCTCCGTGCGCGAGACGGGCTCGCTGCTGCGTCGCAACATATCGCCGACCGCAAGCGCGTCAAGGTCACCGGCGAATTTTCAATTCGAAGGTAGATTCAGCGCGCAACCACTTGACGGCGCAACGCGGCGTCGTATGTTGCGTCGCACAACGGAGGCACCCATGTCCAAGACCACCACCACCGAGACTTCCCCGTCGGCCCAGGCGAGCTCCATCTGGACCAAGGCCATCGAGGACCACTTCGCGCGCGTCGCCGGCTTCGTCGCCGGCCTCGAGAAGCTCCAGACCGAGACGCTCGCCAACGGCCAGAAGGCGGCCGACGAGTCGGCCCGCCTCGCGAAGGCCACGCTGGACTACGCGCAGGAGCTCGCGACCAGCTGGCGCAGCATGACCCTCGACGCCACCAAGAAGGCGATGGGCGCCGTCACCCCGGCGACGAAAGGCTGATCATGCCCGCCGAGCCGAGCCCGAAGGACGTCCTGTTCCGCGACGGCACCGCGCAGCTCTATCGCTTCCGCAAGGAGACGAACGGGCGCGCCCAGCTGCCGTTGCTGCTCGTCCCGTCGTTGATCAACAAGTGGTACGTGCTCGATCTACGCGACGGCGCGAGCCTGGTGCAGGGGATGGTGCGCGCCGGCATCGACACTTGGTGCCTCGACTGGGGCGTGCCCAACGACGAGGACCGCTACCTCGCCTGGGACGACGTGCTGGCGCGCTTGCACCGCATGATCCGCCGCGTGAAGCGCGAGACGGGCGCGCCGAAGGTCGGCCTGCTCGGCTACTGCATGGGCGGCACGCTCTCGGGCATCGCCACGGCGCTCAACCCCGACGACGTCGCGGCGCTCGTCAACCTCGCCGGGCCGTTCGACTTCTCGCAGGCGGGGATCCTGCGCACGCTGGTCGACCCCTCGTGCTTCGAGGTCGACGCGATCGCCGACGCGGGCAACGTCTCGTCGCTCCAGATGCAGAGCGGCTTCCAGACGATGCGGCCGACGCAGTCGCCGGCCAAATGGATCGGCTGGCTCGATCGCGCGCACGACCCGAAGGCGCGCGAGTCGTTCGACGCGCTCGAGGAGTGGGCGGGCGACAACATCCCGTTCCCCGCGGCGGCCTATCGCACGTACATCAAGGAGCTCTACCAGAACAACGCGCTCGTCAACGACACGCACTGGGTCGCCGGCAAGAGGGCGAGCCTGCGCAACATCAAGTGCCCGGTGCTCACCATCGCCGCCGAGCGCGACACCATCTGCCCGCCCCCCGCGGCGCGCGGGCTGAACGACGGCTGCGGCTCGACCGACAAGGAGACGATCCTGGTCCCCGGCGGCCACGTCGGCGCCGTCGTGGGGAGCCGCGCGCCGAAGGTGCTCTACCCGGCGATCGCGGCGTGGCTCGACAAGCGGCTCGTCGCGCCCAAGCGCGTCGAGGTCGCGGCGACGGCGTGAGGGCCGAGCCAGGTGTGAGAACTCACCCCCGGCCCCTCTCCCTCCTCGGGAGAGGGGAGCGAGAGCAATGCTTCACCCTGCGCTCCTCCCTCTGCCGGCGAGGGAGCGGGAGGCCGGGAGGGTGAGGTCATCTTCCACACGGCATGCTGCGGCGCACACAGGTGCGCCGGGCCGCGGCCCAACGGCGCGCGGCGAGGGGCGCGCGTGCCACGACAACCGAACACGAGGTCACAAATGGAACTGAAGGGCGCAGTGGCGGTCGTCACCGGTGGCGCGAGCGGCATCGGCGAGTCGGTCGCGAAGACCATGGCGGCAAAGGGGCTCAAGGTCGTCATCGGCGACATGGACCCCAAAGGGCTCGAGCGCGTGGCGGGCGAGATCGCGGCCGCGGGCGGCGAGGTCGCGACGCTCAAGTGCAACGTCACCAAGGACGAGGACGTCGCCGATCTGATGGATCTGGCGATCTCGCGCTTCGGCAAGCTCAACGTCTGCGTGGCGTCGGCCGGCGTCATCAGGGACGGCCTGATGCTCAACGTCGACAAGGAGACCGGCAAGGTCAAGAAGGCGATGACCACCGAGCAGTTCCGCGCGGTCATCGACGTCAACCTGATCGGCGCCTTCATCACGCTGCGCGAGGCGGCGCTGCGCATGGTGAACAACGGCTGGGAGGGGGTGCTCATCCCCATCTCGTCGGTCAACAAGAGCGGCCAGAGGGGGCATATGGACTACTCGTCGGCCAAGGCGGCCCTCGCGCTGTGGCCGAAGATCCTCGTCGGCGAGTTCCAGATGCGCGGCATCAAGAACGTCCGCTGCGTCGCGATCGCCCCGGGCTACGTCGGCACGCCGATGGTGCGCGGCATGAACCAGGAGGCGCTCGCCGGGCTGCTCAAGGGGGTGCACCTCGGGCGGCTCATCGAGCCGACCGAGATCGCCGACTCGATCCTTTTTGCAGTGCAAAATGACGCCGTGAACGCGACCTGCCTCGAGGTGACGGCGGGGCTCATCGCCAACGGACTGGCCAAGTAGGCGGCAGGAGGATCGGATGTCCAAAGTCAGCATCATCGGCGCCTACAACACCAAGTTCGGCGCGCTCGTCGAAGTGAAGGACATGATCTCCTTCAAGCGGCGCATCGATCAGAAGTCCTTCTACGACCTCATCATCGAGGCCGGCCGCGGCGCGATCGCCGACAGCGGGCTCGCCGCCAAGGACATCGACGCGGTCTGGATCGCGAGCTGCTCCCCTTCGCGCTTCGTCAACCAGGAGCACGTCGCCCCGATCGCCGTCGAGATCGACGAGGCGCTGCGCTTCAAGCCGATGTCGCGCGCCGAGGCGGCGTGCGCCAGCTCGTCGGTCGCGATCTACGACGGCATCTACGCCATCGAGTCGGGGCGCTACAAGAACGTGCTGGTCATCGGCGTCGAGAAGATGAACCTCCTCGACACGGCGGCGATGACCCAGACGCTCGCGATGTCCTCGTACTGGCCCGAAGAGGGCTCGCGGGGGATGACCTTCCCCGGCCTCTTCGCCGAGCTCGCCAAGGCGTACATGGCCCATTACAAGTTCTCCGAGAGCGAGCTGCGCACCCAGCTCGCGCACGTGGCGGCGCTCTGCTACCGCAACGCAGCAAAGAACCCGCTCGCGCACGTGCAGAACGGGCCCGCGAGCGCCGAGGCGATCCTCGCGCTCCCCGACAGCGGCAAGGGGGGCAACCCGATGATCGCCCCGCCGCTGCGCCTGCACGACTGCTCGCTCGTCACCGACGGCGCGGCCGCCGTGGTGATGACGACCACCGAGATCGCGAAGGCCACGCGCAAGAAGGTGGTCGAGATCGCCGGCATCGGGCACTCCTCCGAGCACCTGCCGCTCTCCAAGCGTGAGAACAAGCACGTGCTCGAGGGGGGCAAGGACGCCGTGCGCAAGGCGTTCGCCGAGGCGCGCATCACGGTCAGCGACGTCGACCTCGCCGAGGTGCACGACTGCTTCACGATCAACCAGCTGATGACGACCGAGGCGCTCGGCGTCTCGCCCGACGGCCGCTCGGGCTTCGACTACGCGGCGGGGCGCTTCGGCCCCGACGACGAGAAGATCTGCATCAACCTGTCGGGCGGGCTCAAGGCCAAGGGGCACCCGGTCGGCGCGACGGGCGCCTCGATGCACGCGCTCGTCTACAAGCAGCTCATGGGCGAGCCGATCGGCGCGGCGCCCACCAAGAAGGCGCCGCACGTCGGCGTGACCTTCAACGTCGGCGGCTCCGCGGTCACCAACGCGGTGAGCGTGCTGCGGCGCGTGCAGTAGCCGGCGGCCCTGGGCCGCGTCGCGCGCGTGCGTGGCCTCAGGCTCCGCGCGCGCGCGGCGTTTTTGCGGCGCGAAGGCACTCGGCGGCGCAGCCAACTCGCTCGCTCGCCCCCAAGCGAGCGAGGGGCGTGCGCCGTCGTTCGCGCCGCGAACAAGCGCGTCATCGGCTGTCTTGCCGGGGATTCCGCGCCGTCCGCTCAGCGGCAGACGTCGTGCTGGCAGCTCTGCCCGCGCGCGCAGTCGTCGTCGTGATGGCAGCGCTGGGGCGGCGGCGGCGGCCCGCCGTTCGGCGCGCTGAACGCGCCCGGTGAGGCGGTCGGCGCGTACGGCGGTGGTGCGTACGGCGCTGGCGCGTACGGCGCTGGTGCGTACGGCGGCGCGGCGGCGGCGCCCGCGCCGGTGTCGACGCAGAGCGCCCCGACGGGCTCGA
>JAJXTK010000460.1 GCA_021783935.1 Myxococcales bacterium
GGGCGCCGCGGCCTCGGGCGCGACCGAGGGGGCCGGCGCGGCGGGCGCCGGCTGCGAGCCGCTCAGGCGATCGGCCAGCGCGGAGGAGGCCTTGGCGAGCTCGAGCGCGCGCAGGTCGGCGTCGGCGTCCGAGGCGGCGGTGGCCGCGCGCCGCAGCCAGGCGAGCGCATCGCTCGAATCCCCCTGGTTCCAGCGAGCGGTCGCGATCGACAGGGCGTCGGCCACGTCGTCGGGGTCGTCGTCACGCACGCGCGGAATGGGCGCATCGTCGCTGGTCGGTTCCATATGGTCCGAACGTACGGCAGGGCCCAATCGGCGCGTAAGGGTGAATTCGCGGTGTTTTTGCCAATTGCGCGCCAACGTACGGTTCCCGAGACGACGGAACGTCGCCGGCACGGTCAAGCTCGCCGCCGACGGCAGTCCGGCCGCGGGGGGCGCCGCTCGCGCGCCCGGTGCCCGGCCAGGCTTCGAGGTGGCGACGCGGGCCCGCCGGCGCACCCGTGGTGAGCGTCGGCACCGAGCGCCCGCTCGGCCGGCCGCCGAACCCGGTACGAACTTCGATCGCGAAGGGCTAGCGTGCGGCCGATGTCGGACCTGATTCATCGCCCGCTCTGGCGGGGGTACTCCGAGCGAAGCCTCGCCGCCGCCGCTCGGCACGCGCGAGCCGGCGGCATCGCCGTGGTGCGCGCGCGGCGCTGGTATCTGCTCGGGGACGCCGGTCCCGCCGCCGAGCCGGTGCCGCTCTTGGTCGACTGGGCCATCCGCGCGGTCGAGGCCGACGCGTGGGCCGAGCAGACCGACGGGCCCGCGCGGGGGCTCGTGAGGGCGCCCATCACGGCCGATTGGCGATCGCGCGTCGAGGAGTGGATCGCGCGCGACGCGAAGCTCCCGGGCGCGACCTCCGAGGCGCGCTTCGACTGCATGAAGTGCGCGGCGTGCTGCTACGACAACCGCGTCGTCCTCGACGCGGAGGACGCAGCGCGCTTTCGCGCCGGCGGTCGCGCCGATCTGCTCGAGCGCACGGTGGTCATCCGCGGCAAGCCGACGCTGCCGCTGGTCAGAGATCGGCAGAAGCCCTGCGTGCACCTGCATGACAAGCTCTGCGGCATCTACGTCGTGCGACCGAACATGTGCCGCGACTTCCCCGCGGGCACCGAGCAGTGCCTGACCTCGCGGGAGGACTTCTACGGCACCGCGTTTCCGCCCGATCGCTGACGGCTCGACGTCGGCCCGCCGCGTCGAACCCGAAGCGCGCCGCCGCGCATCCATCCTCGCGTCGGGGCTTGCCGTCCAGCCCCCGGAAAGTAGGCTCTCACGCCCATGGCATCCCCGCAGATCGACGCCCTTCGCAAGCAGTTCGACGAACTCACTTCGGAGTACCACGCCCGCTTCGCCGGCCAGTCGCGCGTCACCCGCGACGTCGGCGAGATCGACAGCATCGTCGCGCGCGCCAAGGAGCTCGCCAGCAAGCTCGCCGCGCTCCCCGGGGGCGACGCCGACGTCGACGAGCTCAAGCGGGTGTCGCGCGAGAACGCCGAGCTGTTCGCCCAGGAGCGCGAGCGGATCGTCGAGGCGCGCAAGGCGGCGCCCGAGGTCGTCGAGTTCGCCTCGCTGGGCACCACGGCCAACTTCGCCTTCGCCCGCTACCGCCGCCACTTCGCGGGCAAGTCGCGCAACACGCGCGATCTCGGCCTGCTCGACGAGATCGTCGAAGACCTCGGCAAGGTCGACAAGCGCATGCGCGAGCTCCACGCGAAGACCAAAGACGCCGACATGCTTCCGGACATGGACCTCGTGGCCGAGAACGTGAAGATGTACAAGGCCGAGCGCGCGGCCATCGCGGAGGCGCGCGGCGCGGGCACGCCCGACCAGCAAGCCGACTCGCTCGCCGAGGTCGCGAACGAGCAGTTCAAGGTCTACACGGACTCGTTCGCGGGCAAGTCGCGCATCACGCGCCGCCCGGCGCTGCTGCAGCGCCTGATCACGAACCTCAAGGACGTGAAGGCCAAGATGCTCGCGCTCAAGACGAGCGGCTTCGTCTCGGAGGTCAACGATCGCAACATGCAGATCGTGAGCGACAACCTCTCGATGTACGAGGCGGAGATCGGCGAGATCAAGAAGGTCCGCGCGCAGACCAAGCTCATCGACCTGATGGGCAACCTCGGCGGTGCGGCCAACGACTGCATGGCCGAGTACCGCGAGCACTACGCCGGGCAAGACCGCACCACGCGCGACCTCGAGCGCCTCAGCAAGCTCTGCGATCAGCTCGGCGAGATCGCCCGCCAGATGAGCGACCTCGCGCGCGTCGAGAAGAACGAGATGAACGCGAAGAACCTCGCCGTCACCAGCGACAACCTCGTGATGCTCGAGAACGAGTACCGCGAGATCCAGAAGGCCAAGGGGATCGAGACCTGATCGCCCGGCCGGGCGCGCCGCGGCGCCCGCGTCACTCGCTCGGCACGTCGATCGCGCCGGCCGCGATGCGCGCCCTGAGCGCCTCGACCTGGCGCAGCACCGCGGGGTCGAGCTTGTCGGCGTGAGGGCCCTCGCGGACGTAGTCGAGGGCCCCTTCCTTCACGCCGAGCACCAGCATCCCCCCGCGCAGCTCGCCCTTCTGCGCGGCCGCGATCGCGTCGAACACGGCCACGTCGCCGCGCTTGATCATCGACGTCAGCACCGCCGACGGCGCCTCGTCGTACTGGTCGGCGTCGACGCCGATCGCGAGCACGTGCGCGTCGCGCGCCGCTTCGAAGACGCCGTGCCCCGTCGAGCCGCTCGCGTGGAACAGCACGTCGGCGCCGGCCGAGATCTGGGCGAGCGCGATGGCCTTGCCCTTGGCGGGGTCGCGGAAGGCGTCGGGCGACGAGCCCGCGTAGGCGATGTGCACGACGCACGGGGGGCACACGGCCTCGACGCCCGTGCGGTAGCCGGCGTCGAACTTGTGGATCAGCGGGATGTCCATCCCGCCGACGAAGCCGACGTGTCGGGTCTTGCTCGTGAGCCCGGCGATCGCGCCGACCAGGAACGCCCCCTCTTGCTCGCGAAACGCGAGGCCGGTGACGTTCGGCGGGATCGGCTGCGCGACC
Organism: Myxococcales bacterium; assembly: GCA_021783935.1. Taxonomy (GTDB): domain Bacteria; phylum Myxococcota_A; class Polyangia; order Polyangiales; family JADJMO01; genus CAIXWQ01. The sequence continues at coordinate 3,087 of JAJXTK010000460.1, forward strand.
CCGCCCGAGAAGTCGGGGGCGTAGTCCACGCACGCGAAGCGCGTCCGCGGGTAGTCGCGCGCGACGGTGTCGACGTCGCGCGAGAAGATGAAGCCGACGCCGATCACGAGATCGAAGCTGCGCGCGGCGAAGAGGCGAAGCGCGGCCTCGCGGTCCTCGGTGCCGGCCGGCTCGACGACCTCGGTCGCGACGTGCAGCTCGCGCGCCGCGCGCGACAGGCCGAGCCACGCCGCGTCGTTGAAGCTCTTGTCGCCGCGGCCGCCGACGTCGAACACGAGGCCGACGCGGAAGCCCGCCGCGCTCTCGGCCGGCGCGTCGTTCGAGGCGTGCCGCCCCTTCGGCAACGCGAGCCCGACCGCCAGCGCGAAGGTGAGCGCCGTCGCGAGCAGCGGGCGATCGAGGAGCATCGGGGCATCGTAGCCGCGTCAGCACGTGCGAGCGGAAGCGCGGCGCCGAGCCTCGAACGGCGCCCTCGCGGGCGGCGCGGTACGCCCCGCCCGCATTCGCGCCCGCCGCGCGCAGCATGACGCGAATCGTCACGGTCGCGCCCCTTCTCGGCCCCCACGCGCCACGATAGGTACGCGCACCCATGACCGTGAAGATCCACGATCCGATGACGCTCGAGGCCCTGCACGCGGTGGAGCCGCTCCTGACCGAAGAAGAGCGGATGATCCGCGACACCGTGCGCCGCTTCGTGCGCGAGCGCTTCCTGCCGCGCGCCGGCGCGCTCTTCGCGGAGGAGCAGTTCCCGAAGGATCTGATCCCGGAGATCGCCGGCATGGGGCTGTTCGGCGCGCACCTCGAGGGGTACGGCTGCGCGGGCATGGGCGCGGCCGCCTACGGCCTCGCGCTGCAGGAGCTCGAGTACGGCGACAGCGGGCTGCGCAGCTTCGCGAGCGTGCAGGGCTCGCTGTGCATGTACCCGATCCATCGCTACGGCTCCGAGGAGCAGAAGCAGCGCTGGCTGCCCAAGATGGCCGCGGGCGAGCTGATCGGATGCTTCGGGCTGACCGAGCCCGACAGCGGCAGCGACCCCGGCTCGATGAAGACCTACGCGCGGCGCGAGGCGGGGAGCTGGGTCCTCAACGGCAGCAAGATGTGGATCACCAACGCGCCGTTCGCGGACCTCGCGATCGTGTGGGCGAAGGTCAAGGAGGGCGACACGGTCGGCGGCTCCGACTCGATCCGCGGCTTCGTCGTCGAGCGCGGCATGCAGGGGTTCGAGACGCCGACCGTGCACGGCAAGATGTCGCTGCGCGCCTCGGCGACCGGCGAGATCTCGCTCACCGACTGCGTGGTGCCCGAGCAGAACGTGCTCCCCGCGGCCAAGGGGCTCGGCGCGCCGCTCTCGTGCCTGAACCAAGCGCGCTTCGGCATCGCCTACGGGGTGCTCGGCGCGGCGCGCGCCTGCTACGACTGCGTGGTCGACTACTCGCGCACGCGCGTGCAGTTCGGCGTGCCGATCGCGAGCAAGCAGCTCATTCAGGAGCAGATCGTCGAGATGGCGAGCGAGATCGCCAAGGGGGAGATCCTCTCGCTCCACTTCGCGCGCCTGAAGGACCAGGGCAAGCTCACCCCGCAGCAGGTCTCGCTCGCCAAGAAGAACAACGTCGGCTGGGCGCTCAAGATCGCGCGCCTGGCGCGCGGGATCCTCGGCGGCAACGGCATCCTCCTCGACTACCCGGTCGTGCGGCACATGCTGAACCTCGAGAGTGTCTACACCTACGAGGGGACGAACGAGGTCCACACGTTGATCCTCGGCCGCGCGCTCACCGGCATCGACGCGTTCTGAGCCGTCGCGCGCGGCGTCGCTCGGCCCTCGTCGTTACGCGCCGAGCTCGAGGACGCTGCGCACGACGTTGTTCATCGCGTCGATCGCGGTCGCTCCATCGAGCGGCAGGGCGACGTCGAAGTCTCCGTGCGTCGTCATCCCGGCCCGACGAACCGTGATCGACACGTGCGCGATCCCCTGGCCGTCGCCGGCGTCATCGACATCGACGTCGACGGCAGCGCCGGGCGTGACCGCGACCATCGCGGCCATCACCATGCGCCGGAAGACTTCGAGGTCCATGGACGCAAGGGTACCCCCATCAGGCTTGCATCAGGCGGTCCGAAATTGATCGGATGTCATGGGTGCAATTTGACCCGTCCGTGATGGGCCGCGCTTCAGGCGAGCCGGCCCCTCGCAGGGGGAGGAGGATCCCTGCTTTGCCCTCCCGAGCCCCGTCTCGACGAATGTGTCACGTGCCCCTTGACGAGCGTGTCACGCGGTATCACATTCAGTCACACCGTGAGCCCTCGTGATTCAGAAATCCCCAGCAGTGAACCGAAGCTCCCCGACGAGGCCGAGGCCCGTGCTCGCACGGGCGA
>JAJXTK010000461.1 GCA_021783935.1 Myxococcales bacterium
GAGGGTCGTGGTCCCCAAGGGCGATCACCTCTTCACGCTCAAGGTCTGCGCCGGCCCGCAGTCCGACACCGGGCGCGTGCGCGCGCGCGTCACGACGCCCGACGGCGCGGCGAGCCCCGAGGTCGCCTTCAGCGACAACCTCTCGACGGTGCCGAGCGCCGTCGCGCCGCCCAAGGTCACCACGCTCGAGACGCCCCTCACCCACGCGCTCAACGTCGACGAGAAGACCGCGACCATCGACGACGCCCTCTCGGCCGCCCTCGCCCGCCGGCTCGGCGGCGCCGACGACACGCGCTCGCCGCGCGTGCAGGGCTTCCTCGACATGGTCGTGCACGCGAACCCGCGCCCCGACGTGCTCGCCATGGCGGGCTGGCTCGCGCCGAACCGCGCCCACGAGACGGCGTGGCTCGGCCTCGCCCTCGAGCGCAGCAAGGCGGATGCGGCCTACGCGCCGGTCGCGCTCTTCGCGCGCCGCGCGCTGGCCCACGCCCGCCTCTCCGCGGGCTACACCGACTGGGCGGCGACCACCGTCGCGACGAGCGAGCTCAAGACCGCGAACGATCTCGACGCGCAGATGATCCGCGCCGAGCTGATCGAGCGCCTCGGGCAGGCCGAGCTGGCCTACCAAGCCTACAAGGCGATCTGGGACGCGAACGGCGCGGCGACGCCGACGAGCGTGCTGCGCCGCATCGCGGACGGGGGCTTCGGACGCCCGCTCGAGGCCGTGAAGGCGCGCGCGCAGGCGCTGACGGTGTGGCCCCGCGAGTCGCCGACGGCCTACGTCGGCAGCAAGCGCATCGCCGGACAGGCCGCCTTCAAGCAGGCGACGATCGACGCCTTCCGCCTGCTCTCGTCGGGCGAGGAGGTCGAGGAGATCGCCTCGATGCTCAAGGGGGTGGGGCTCGAGTCCGAGTATCGGCACTTCCTCCTGATGAGCACCGATTGGGCCCCCAATCGGAAGAACGTCTGGCTCGAGCTCACGCAGGCGCTCGCCGCGTCGACCGACGCGCGAGACAAGGAGCTCGCAAAGCGCGCCCTCGAGCGCGCGCGGGAGCTCGACCCGGGCTCGCCTTTCCTGCGGGCCGAGCAGACGCTCGTCTACGGCGAAGAACACCCCGACGACGAGCAGTTCCTGCCGAAGGCCGAGACCTTCCTCGCGCGCCGCAAGGGCGCGCCGAAGCCCGCGGCGTCGGGCCAAGAGCCGCTACTCGAGGTCTACGATCGCCAGCTCGACTGGGTGCGCGTCGTCACCATCGACGACGCCGGCCGCGTCTCGCAGCTGATCCACTACTCGCGCGAGATCGTGAAGGCGCCCAAGGACCAGAGCGATCTCGACGAGACGCAGGTGCCGAACGAGGGGGACCTCGTCGAGGTCGTCCGCGCCCGCGTGCACCGGGCCGACGGCACGACGGCCGTGCCGCAGGAAATCAGCGAAGGGGGCGGCGCCTCGATCCGCTGGACCGATCTGAAGCCCGGCGACGTCGTCGAGGTCGCGACGCGCAGCTTCACCGAGATGCCGATCGGCGAGCGCAGCGCCCCCCCCTTCTCGTTCATGGACTACGCGGGCGGAACGAGCACGCACCCGCTGATGTACAACGAGGTCGTCGTCCGCAGCCCGAAGAAGCACCCGCTGTACTCGACGGTCGTGCACGAGGAGCTCGGCAGGCCCGACGTGCGCACCACGAGCGTCGACAAGGTCGGCCGCACCGTCGATCGCTACGTGTGGAGCAACCCGGGGTCGGTGCCCGAGGAGCCGCTCGCCCCGCCGAACTCCGAGATCTACCCGACGATCATCGGCTCGCAGTTCAAGAACTGGGACGAGTTCATCACCTGGTACAAGTCCGGCGTCGATCTGTTCTCGAAGGTCGATCCGCGCATCCAGCGCCAGGCCGACGACATCGTCAAGGAGGCCAAGGCGCGCACGCGCGACGAGAAGCTCCACGCGGTGTTCAACTGGGTCGCCGATCGCATCAAGTACGTGAACTACCAGAGCGGCGAGGCGTGGCTGCCGAACCGTCCGCAGAACGTGCTCGATCGCATGGAGGGCGACTGCGACGACAAGGCGATGCTGCTCATCACCATGCTCAAGGCGATCGGCATCGAAGAGACGCAGGAGGTGCTCGTCCAGACTCGCTACACCAACCGCCCGAGCCTCATCACGGCGAAGGGGGCGGTGGTCCCTTGGTTCGACCACGGCATCGCGTTCCTCCCCGGCAAGGGGCGGGAGGCCGATCGCTACCTCGACGCGACGAGCCCCGAGTCGCGCATCGGGCCGCTGCCGTCGATGGACGCGCGCGCGGTGGCGATCCGCGTCCCGCAGAGCGGGCCGGTGCCGCTCGTGACCCTGCCATCGACCGATCCGTCGGAGCACGGCGTGGAGGGGACGTGGACCTTCTCGATGAAGGGCGACGGCTCGGCCGACATCGCGATCGACGAGTCGCACGTGGGCGACTCGGCCTTCTTCCTGCGCACCTCCCTCAAGCAGATCGACGCGGCGCCGAGCTGGCTCGAGAAGTACCACGACATCTCCGCGCTGCCGCAGATCGAGGTCGAGAAGACCGGCCTCGAGTTCAAGGGCGAAGGACCGAACGGCGAGGCGACCCTGAAGTTCAGGGCGCACAGCGCCGCGCTCGCGCGCCGAGAGGGGACCGATCTCGTCGTGGGCGTGCGCTGGGGGGCGCCGCTAGTGCCGTCGTTCGCGCCGCTCGTCCAGCGCGTGACGCCGGTGTCGCTGCCGCCGAACGCGGCGCCGAGCCAGGACGTCATCACCGGCGTGGTGATCCTGCCGCCGGGCTACAAGCTCGGTGAGCTCACCGCCGGCGGCACGGTCGACGGCGGCGCCTACGGCCGCGCGTCGCTGACGATCGAGAAGGGCAAGAAGGAGGGCACGGTCGTCGTCAAGCGCACCGTCGTCCTCGACCAGTCGTTCATCCCGGTCGCGGAGTACGACTCGTGGCGCAACTTCCTGCAGCGGGTCGACGCGCTCTTGCGCCGCGAGATCCGGCTCGTGAAGGCGTGATGGGGTCCGAGATGCACACCGAGAGCAAACGCACCATGAACACGCTCCGCGCCCTTCGGGCCCCCCTCGCCACGGCTTCTTTCGCGCTCGCCGCCGCCTGCGGCCCCTCGCGCGGGGCGCGCGCGCCCGAGCCGCAAGATCCGACCCCGCTCTTGAAGGCCACCGTGCACGCGCTCGAGGTCGAGCAGACGCGCCCCGCCAACGAGGCGCTCGACGCGTGGATCAAGGTCCTCGAGACGGCGCGAGAGCTGCGCACCACGCCGCTCGCCCGCGAGGCCGCGATCGCCGCGATCGACGCGATGACCGGGCGCACCCCGTACGGCTTCGCGCGCCTCGGCGACTTCGGCGTGATGCACCGCGTGCCGGGCGGCGCCGAGAAGGTCGCCGCCGTGCTCGACGCGACGATCGCCTCCGACGGCGCGAAGGATCCGTACCTGCGCGCGGGCGCGGCCGGCACGCGCATGTCGCTCGCCGCCGCGAAGGGGGATGCGGCCGCGTACGCGAAGGCCACGCACGAGGCCGGCTGCGCGGTGGAGGCCACCGTGGTCGGCCCGTTCGTCGGCCACGTGCTGAGCGAATTCGACGCGCCAGGTCCCGTCGACGCCGGCGCCATCGCGCCGTCGTACCCGCCGCCCGCCGACGCCGCGAACCCCGCCCTCGCCCTCGGCACCGCGCCGACCAAGACGTGGGGGCGCGGCTGCGGCCTCGACGTCACCGGCAGCGCCCGCGCGCCGGGGCTGCGCTACGTCGTGCTCGACGTCGACGTACCGCGCCCCGAGACGATCCACCTCGGCTTCGTGTCCGGCGTGCCGACCGAGCTGCTCGTCGGCGGCAAGCCGGCGCTCCGACTCCCGTACGCAGAGCTCGGCGCGCGCGCGATGCGCTTCGCCGACGTCGAGGTCAGCGCCCCCGGCACCGTGCGCGTCGTGCTCAAGCTCGCGGCGTTCACGAACGATCCGCTGCTCGTCCACGGCTTCGAAGAGGACGGCGCGCCGCTGACCTTCCGCGCCGCCGCCACGGGCGCAGCGCCCGCGAGCGCGATCGGCAAGGTCGGACCGACGCCGAGCGTGCGCCTCGAGGGGGTCACGGCGACCATCGACGGGCGCGTCACGCGCGCGCTCGGGCTCTTGGCGCTCGGCGACGTGCGGCTCGCCGAGCCGGTGATCGCCGAGGTCGCGCGCCCCGCCGGCGCGGGGCAGCCGAAGCCCAACCCCGCCGCGGCGCTCGTGTACGCGCGCGCCCTCGAGTACGCGCGCGACATCCCGAGCTACCGCAAGCTCGAGCGCCTGCGCGCCGCCTACGAGGCGACGCTCGAAGGGTGGCCGACGTCGTGGGAGGCCATCGGCGCCAACGCGCAGATCGTCTCCGAGCAGCGGCACGGCGGCGCGGGCGAGATCGCCGCCATCCAGACCGCGAAGGCGCGGCGCGACGCGACTCCCCTGCCCGGCAGTACCGAGCCCTCGCGCAAGGATGCGGGCGCGTACGTCGACCCGCTCGTCGACGTCTACCTCGCGTTGCTCGGCGACGACATCTACGGCGTGCGCGAGGAGTCGCTCGCGCGCGTGAGGCCCAAGCTCGCAGGCACGTGGCTCGAGTGGATGCTCGACCGCGCCACCGCCGCGGAGACCGACGACCAGACCGCGAAGCTCGAGTGCGATCCGAAGCGCCCCGACGTCTCGGGGCTCGGCTGCGCAGGCGCCCGCGCGCGGCTCGCCGACGACGCCGGCGTGATGGCCGAGGTGAACCGTCTTCGCACGCTCTACGCCGCGCCGAAGGTCGGGCGCTACCACGAGCTCGACATCACGATGCGCACCAAGGGCGTCGCCGCGGCGCGCGCGTTCTACGAGGCGTGCGACGTCGCCGAGCGCAGCGCCTACACCGCGAAGATGGTCGCGCCGCCGGGCCTCGGGGGGGAGACGTGGCTGCGCAAGGAGCTTCGCCCGATCGACGGCGATCCGTCGGCGATCGGCGAGCTGCGCACGGCCCGCAGGCTCGCGGGCGATCCCGCGTTCGGGCACGACGTCGCCGCCGCGTACGAGCCGCGCAGCAAGGCGCTCATCGAGGCTGACCGCGCCTCGCCCGCGCGGCCGAACGTCGGCACGCTGATCCTCGGCCGTGAGGAGCGCTACGAGATCGACGCCGACGGCTTCCTGCACGGCGTCGCGTGGGACGTGCGGCGCCTCGACGGCACGACCGACGTCGAGTCGAACGCGAGCGCGCGCTACGGCTTCACGAGCAGCGGCCAGGGGGCGCTGTGGAAGACGATCCACCGCATCTACAAGAAGGACGGGCGCGTGGTGGAGCCCGATCGCGTCGCCGCCTACCAGTCGGGCGCCGAGCTCTCGCAGATCGAGCCGGGCGACTACGTCGAGATGGTCGCCGAGGGGTGGATGGCGCCGCGCGCCGACGGCTCGTTCGACCTCGACACGC
>JAJXTK010000462.1 GCA_021783935.1 Myxococcales bacterium
CCCAGGCCGCGCGCGGTGCCGAGCGCGATCCCCGCCGCGCCCAAGACGCCGACCATCAAGCGCCGCGGCCCGCCGCGCCCGGGCGATGCCCGGGACGAAGCCATGAACGTGAGCACCGGGGATTTCGAGGTCTTGTCGTCCGCGGACGACGAGCTCGTCCTGAACACGGGGGACTTCGAGCCGATCGATCCGCGAAGAAAGTAGCGGGCTGCTTCCCGACCCGCGTCGCGCTCCGTATCCTTCGCGCGTGGCGTCTCTGAACACGGCCGCGCGCGAGCTAGTGCTGAAGATCGTCTATTACGGGCCCGGGCTCGGCGGCAAGACGACGTCGCTCCAAGCGGTGCACGACTCGTCGCCGGCCGAGCGGCGCGGCCAGCTCGTCTCGCTCGCGACGCCGGTCGATCGCACGCTCTACTTCGACTTCCTGCCGCTGCGCCTGCCGCCGATGCGAGGGCTGAGCGTGCGGCTGCAGCTGTTCACGGTGCCCGGGCAGGTCTACTTCAACGCGACGCGCAGGCTCGTGCTCTCGGGGGCCGACGGCGTCGTGTTCGTCGCCGACTCCCAGATCGATCGCGCCGACTCGAACCTCGAGTCGCTCGAGAACCTGCGTGACAACCTCGCCGAGCACGGGCGCGACCTCGCGCACGTGCCGCACGTGTTCGCGTGGAACAAGCGCGATCTCGAGCCGGTGCAGCCGCTCGAGGAGATGGAGCGCACGCTCAACCGCCACGGCGCCCCCGCCTTCGAGACCGTCGCGACGTCGGGGGTCGGCATCCCGGAGGCGCTCGCGCGCATCACCGCGCTGGTGCTCGACGGCTACGAGGCGCAGCTGCCGGCGAAGGAAGACTCGCAGCCGCCTTCGTCCGGCGAGCTCGCGTCGTTCGGGCCGCTCACGGTCTCGGAGCGACGCCGCCCCGCGCGCCCCGCGGAGCGCGGCGCCACGGGGCCGGTCCCGGCGTCGGTGTCGGTCACCCACGAAGAGGCCGAGGTCGTCACCTCGGCGCACCTGCGCGCGCCGACCGAGGGGACCTACCTCGCCGAGCTGCCGCTCGATTCGTCGCCGAAGCTCGCCGCCGCGCCCGCCGTCGAGGTCAGCCCCGCGCCCGTGGCCGTGGTCCACGAGGAGCGCGTGCGCGCGCGCGCCGTGACCCCCGCCCCGCCCCGCGCGGACGAGCACCCGGAGCCCGCGCACCCGAACCGCATCACGCAGCGCGGCCCCGGCGAGGTCGAGGCGTCGGCGACGCCGCCGGTCACGACGCCCAAGGCGTTCACCTTCGCCCAGCTCTTCTCCCCGGCCGAGCGCGCGCTGGTCGAGCAGATCGAGGAGACCATCGCCCACGGCGACCACGCCGACGCGATCGGCGTGTGCGAGGCCGCGCTCGGGCGCATCCTCGGCCGCGTCGCGCACGCGATCGGCGAGGAGGCGCCGCGCGGCGGCAGCGACGCGTCGATGGCGATCCTGCTCGGGCTCGAGGGGCGCCGCTACCTCGCCTTCCGCGCGCTGGCGCGCCGCGCGCGCGACGTCGGCGACGTGGGGGCCCGCGACGCGCTCGAGGCGTACTCGTTCCTGCTCGAGGCGCGCGTGCTGACGAGCCACTGGGAGGCGCTGCGCGACGCGGTGGGCGCGGGCTCGTTGCCCCCCCCGCCCGCGCCGCTGCCGCGCACGTCGATCGGGGCGCTCGACGATCTGACCCCCTTGCCCCAGTCGAGCCTCACGCCCCCCTCGACGCGCGATCAGCTGTCGCGTCGCGCGAGCTCTTCCTGACGCGATCACGCGCGGGCACGCCCGCCGGGCGGCGGAGCGCCCGCCAGCAGCCCGTGGGGATCGCTCGGCCAGTCCCGGGTTCGCGCGGGAGAGGATCGGGCAGCTCCGAAGGAGCGCGACGGCCTGCTAGCGAAGACGCGCACGGACGCGCCTAGCCTCGCACCGCGCCGACGTTCTACAACGGAGCGCCGCCCATGGGCCCCCTGCGCGCGCTCCCCCTCGGACCTGCGATCGCCGCGATCGCCGCGATCGCCATCGTCGCCGCGTCGTCGAGCGCGCGCGCCGAGGAGCCGCGCTTCCGCCTGCCGTGGGGGGCGGGCGCGAGCCAGTACCTCACCCAGGACGCCAACGACGCGTGCTGCGCGGACCACGTCGGCGCGAACAAGTACGCGTTCGACTTCGCGCTGCCCGAAGGGGGCGCCTTCGACGTGATCGCGCCGGCCGACGGGACGCTCGTGCACGTCAAGATGTCGTCGACGCGCGGCTGCGGCGACGTCTCGTGCGTGAACGAGGCGAACTACGTCGTGCTCGATCACGGCGACGGCACGCAGACCACGATGCTGCACCTCGCGCAGGGGTCGCTCGACCCGTCGCTCCGGTGCGGCGGCTTCGTGCGGCGCGGCCAGCGCGTCGCGACGACCGGCGCGACAGGCTTCGCGACCGGCGTGCACCTGCACGTCGAGCGCGACGCCGTGCGCGCCGATCTGCGACGCACCTGCGAGTGCGGGGCCGACGGCATGGCGTGCGCGCCCGAGCGCGTCGACTGGGAGCTCTTCTGGCCGTCGCCCGCGCAGCCGAACGTGCCGCTCTCGTTCGAAGAGTGGTCGAGCGCGTCGTCGGCGCCCGACGGCCGACGCGGGCTCATCGGCCCCTCGAGGAACGCCCCTGCGCGCGTGGGCGTCGTCTACCTCGACGCCGGCGCGCGCGCGCTCCTGCGCACCGGCAGCTGGCGGCAGACGCGCGAGGGGGCGCACGGCGGCGGCTACCTCGTCGCGCAGGCGAGCGAGCGTCCGAGCGTCACGCTCTCGCTCGACGGGGCGGGGCTGACGGCGGGCACCTACGCGGTGTGGTCGTTCGTGCCGCTGGCGCTCCAGGGGGGCGAGGCGCAGTTCGAGCTCCGCGGCGGCGAGGCGCACCGCGCGCGCGGCAGCCTGAGCTTGGCCGGGGCCGGCGGCGCGTTCCGGCCGGTTCGCGGGCTCGAGCGCGTGCGCGTCTCGGCGAGCGGCGGCGAGTCGATCTCGATCGAGGGGACGGGGACGGCGTCGCAGCGCATCGCGATCGACACGCTCGCCTTCGAGCGCGTCGACGAGGGGATGGAGGCGCCCCCCCCCGCGGCGCTCGATCCGCGTGACGGCGCGGGGCTGGTCGCCTTCGAGCTCGCGACGCGCGCCTCGGCGGCCATCGGCGGCGGCGTCGGGCAAGCGGCGCTGGCGCGAGCGGGCGAGGCGACGCTGGAGCTCGATCGGCCGAGCTCGCTGAGCGTCGCGCTGCTCGGCGTTGGCGCGCTGAGCCTCGGGCTCGCGGCCCATCGTCGGCGACGGGGCGCGTAGCCGTCGCGAGAGCGCGGCTCAAAAAAGGATCGAGGCGACACGCGCGGCACCGTGTTCGGTGCTCGCGCGCGTCGCCTCCACGACCACCCGCGCGTGTGTCGCGCAAGATGGGGATGTCGGTGGGCTCGGCTACTTCGCCTTCTTCGCGGCGTGCTTGGCGGCGTGGTTCCCCTTGCCCTTCTTGGCCACCGCCTTGTCGTGCGCGAGGACGATCTCGAGCGTGTCGTTCTTGACCTTCACGACGTACTCGGGCGTGCCGTCCTTGAAGGCGATCGTCAGCTCGGCGCCGCTCGCCTGGTTGACGACCTTCGCCGACGAGATGCGCGGATCCTTGGCGGCGAGCGGCCCGGCGGCCTCGAGCGACTTGCGGTTCGGGACCGAAACGACGAAGCCGTTGGGCAGCGCGAGGCCTCGCAGCTCGCCGATCGGGCCGTCGAGGCGCAGCACCATGCGGGTGCCGTGCTTGACGCCGGTCGACCCGAACGGGTTCGGGTTCCCCTTGGCGTCGCTGCCGGTCGGCTCGCCCTGCAGCGGGGCGGCCGCGGCGAGCGCGGAGGCCGACGGCGCGGGCGCGACGTCGGTCGCGGCGACGGTGGCCGGCGCCGAGGCGGCGGCGAGCGCGGAGGCGGACGGCGCGGGCGGCATCAGCTCGGTCGCCGGCGCGAGGGTGAGCGTCGTCTTGGGCGTGGGCTTGTGGAACGCGAGGAAGGCGAGCACGAAGGCCACGGCCACCCCCGCCGCGACCGCGATCTGTTTGCGGCGCGCCGTCTTCTTCGGATCGATCTCTTCCATCGCGTTCTCCTCGTCGCCCCGAATGCTGTCGAGGGAGGCGCCCTGGGGCCGCAGCGTCCGTCCCTTCGCGAGCCCCGGGAGGGGCGAGGTGGTGCGGCGGGCTTCGGTGTCCGTCGCGCCTTCGTCGTGTGCGCTCCCCTTCTTGGCGAGCAGCGAGATGGTCGTCTTCGCGCGGGCGCCGAACCGAGACGCGGCGGAGCCCATACCCGAGAGTGCGCCCTTCATGGTCGTTCCCACCTTGTGGAGCCCTGCACCCACGTTCTCGCGGAGGGCGTGCATGCGGTTGTCGCCGTCGTCGCCGACGGGGAGCGTCGTGCGCGCCTGCGCGCCGTGCTTGTCGTCGTCGGGCTCGGCGCTCGACGCAGAGCTCTCTGCGCTCGTCGTCTCGCGCGCCGCCTCGCCGAGCGTCGTGGGCTGCACGCCCGCGAGCGTCTTCTGCGCCGGGACGGCCTTGGCCCCCTCGAGCATGCCGGCGTCGTAGCGGAGCTTGACGACGAGCTGGGGGATCATGGTGTCTTGATCGACCTCGCAGTCGACCCCCTCGACGCGCGCGGTGCGCCGCGTGTGCTTCTCTTTGTCTTCGAGCTCGACGAGCGCGCCGATCCTGAGCATCTTGAGGTCGCTGCCGACGACGGCCCCCTTGCGCAGCTCGTCCTTCAGCGTCGCGCGCATCGGCGCGGTGATCCCGTCGATGTGGATGCGCACCGGCGCGCCCCTGCGAGGGCCTTCGCCGCTCGCGTCGTCGCCGCCGAGCAGGCGCTGGATCGCCTCGATCCCCGCGGCCTTCATGTCGGCGAAGCGCACGCCGAATTCGGAGCCCTCGGCCCCCTCGTGCGCCCAGACGACCTCGCCGTTGGCGAGCACCGGCGCGCCCCCGCTGTCGGGCCCGGCGTCGAAGCGGAAGGTGAGCGGCGCGCCGATCTTCGGCAGGAACGCGGTGCGCAGGTGCATGCCCGACGCAGAGAGGTCGACGCTCTCGGCTTCGAACGACCCGCCTTCCGCGGCGGCGATCTCCACGAGGGCTTCGAAGGGAACGCGAGGCGCGCGGCGATCTTGGCTCGACCCGCGGTCGTCGGTGGGATGCGAGACGCTCATGACTCCTCCGTCGGCCGCCTATCGCGACCGCACACCGGCGCCTGTACAGGGGGGGCAAGCCGGGGGCCAAGAAAGTGATCGGCAGCGGCAGCGGCGGCAGCGGCTTCGGCAGCGGCAGCGGCTTCGGCTTCGGCGGCGGCTTCGGCAGCGGCAGCGGCTTCGGCTTCGGCGGCGGCTTCGGCAGCGGCAGCGGCTTCGGCTTCGGCGGCGGCTTCGGCAGCGGCTTCGGCATCGGCTTCGGCTCC
>JAJXTK010000463.1 GCA_021783935.1 Myxococcales bacterium
ACTCCTCGCTCGTGCCCAACACGGCGCCGTCGAGCGTCGCGCGCACCGAGCCCGCCGCGGCGACGTGGAAGACGAGCGGCTGCTCCTGCTGCACCTTCACGTCGGTCGCGAGGTACGCGCACGTCTCACGACGCGGGAACAAGAGGACGTCGAGCGGCGTGCCGCGCGCGCTGATCAGCTCGGGCGGCACCGCGCGCCACGCGACGTCGTAGGCGCCGTCGTCCCAGCGCTTCTGCGCGTCGCGGAAGCCGTCGAGCGACACAGTCTTCGGCTTCGGGGTCTCGGCGAGCTTCCCCTTCGCCTCGAGCTTCCTCGCGCCCGCCGGCTTGCGCGCCCCCTTGCCGTCGTCCCCCTTGGCGGGGCCCGCTTCGACCGCGAGCTCGACCGCGCCGACCTCGGGCCCTTCGGCCGTCTTGAGCCCCTTGCCGCTCATGTCCTTGAACGGCCCGACGAGCCGCCAAGCGCTGACGAGCCCGAGCTTCGCGTCCTCGACGCGCGAGCTCTTGGCGCCGGCGTCGGGGGCGATCGCGCGCGCGAGGGTCGCGGCCTCTTCCGCGAGCTGGCGTGCCTCGACCTTGGACCTGTCGGCTCCGAGCGCCGTCGCGATGCGCTCGAGGGCCGCGCGCGCCGCGCCCGCCTTGGCCGCGTCGGCGATCTGCGGGATCGCCATGATGGCACCGATCGCCTCCTTGCCACCGGCGAGGCCGTTGCGGATCGCGCGCTTCTCGAGCTGCGCGATCATCTCGTCGTTGTTCGCCGCGACCCACATCTCGTCGGCCTTCGGCGCGGGGCCGGCCATGGCCGCGGGCGGGACGAGCTCCTTGCCGGCGAGGCTCGAGGCGGAGGGCGCGGCCTTGGTCGGCGCCCCCTTGCCCTTCGGCGCCTGCGCCGCGGCCTGGTCGGCGACGAGCGCCGCGGGGGCGAGCGCGGCGAGCAGGAGCAAGTATGAGCCTCGAAGACCGGTGATGCGCGGGCGGTGGAGGGACATTCGCCGCGGCTTCTACCGCAATCCCCTGCGCGCGTAGAGCGCCGGTTGCGACTTCGAAGGCGACTCGAGGCGGAAATCCATCCGGGCGCGTGGACGTTCTGCGCCGCCCACTTGCCGGGACGAGTGGAACAGGAGGGGAGGAGGCAAGGACCAGGGCGCGGGCTGCCGTGCGCCGCGACGGCGGGGCTGCCCTCGCGAGCCGTGATCACCACCGCGCGTGCATCGGCAGACCCCCCCTCGCTCCTCGTCTCCTCGCCTCGCTGTCGATCCCCCGTCGCCCGCCGCTACTTGCTCTCGACCTCGCGCGTGACCTGATTGCCCGCTTGATCGAACGCGCGCAGCGCGACGACGTGGCTTCCGGTCAGCCCCAGCGGCGCGTCGACCCTCTCGGTCGCCTCGTCGAGGATGCCGTCGGCCGACGTGATCGGGCGCCAGGGGCCCTTGCCGTCGATCTGCACCTCGAGCCGCGCGATCGGGCCGACGCCGTCGATGACCGTGCCCTGCAGGCGCCCCTGCGCGATCGCGAGCGGCTCGATGACCGGCGGCGTGTTGTCGACGACGAACGGGGCGCTGTCGAGCGCGTGCTTCAGCGCCTGGCCGTAGGGGTTCGCCATCTCGTCGCTCGCCTCGACGCGCACGCGGTACCACCCCTCGGCGAGCGCCTCGGTCGGCCAGACGAGGTCGCTCGCGGCGATCGGCTCGTCGTCCCTGGTGATCGGCCTCCACACCGGCGACTCTTCGCGGCGGAACCAGAGCCGATAGCGGAGCGAGTCGCCGTCGGGGTTGTCGGTCTTCCAGCTGATCTTGACGGTGCTGCTCTTCACTGGCGCGTCCGGCGTCGAGACCACGGGCGTGACAGGCGGCGTCGGGGTGGTGGGGCCCTTGGCCGTGTTCACCTCGGTGACGATCGCGCGCAGGTTGTCGGTGATGTACGCGACGCCGATGCCGCGGACGCTGGCCGCGCCGTCCCCCTTCCAGCGCGCGCGCAGCTGCACGAAGCGCGCGGCGGGGCTGGTGACCTTGCCGGGCGCGGCGAGCGGCGCCGACCAATCGCTCCACGAGTCGTCGGGGCTCGACGTGTTGCCCGAGCGCGTCTGCAGCTCGAGCGGGCCGGTCGCGCGCCAAGTGAGCTTGCCCCAGCGCGCCTTCAGCGATGCGTCGAGCGCCTTCGAGGTCCACGTCGCGTCCGGGCCTCCGACGCCGGTGACCGCGTGGAACGCCGCCGCGTCGCCCGTCGCGAACCACGACCCCTTGCCCTCGCCGGGCAGAAGGCCGATCGCGCCGATCGTCCTCGACTCGGCCTTGGCGACGACGGTGACCGCGTGCACGTCGTCGATCGCGAGCACCTTGCCGTCGTGCGCGGTGCCCACGTAGACGACCGCCCCGCCCGGCTTCGGCGCGACGGGCATGGCCATCGAGAAGAACGTCGTCGAGTCGTCGTGCAGCAGCCGCTCCGGCTTGCCCTGCGTGCCGTCGGCAGCGAGGCCGGAGATCCTCCAGACCTCCCCCTTTCCGTGCGCGGCGTACGGCGGGCTCGCGCTCGCGCCGGTGGGCTTGGTCGGCACCGAGAGCTTCTTCATCGGCTCGGGCGCGCTCGGATACTCGTTGACGAGGCACACGAGCGTCTCGCCCGCGGCCTCGCCCCCTGGCTGCGCCGCGCCCTTGGTCGTCTTCTCGGGCGCTGGCGGTGTCGCGAAGCCGATCGCCTTCACCTCGTGTCCGGCGAAGTCCTGCACGACCTCGGCGCGCCCCGCGGCGGAGATGGCGAGCAGCAGCCCCTTGCTCGAGGTGCCCGCGTACAGCGTGCCGCTCGGCGCGATGGCGAGGCTCACGACCTGCGTGTCGTCGGCCGCGTAGAAGACCTGCGATTTGCCCGCCGCGTCGACCCGGTAGACCTTGCCGTCGGGGCCGGTGCCCGCGAAGAGCTCGTTGCGCTTCTGGTCATAGGCCAGCGCCCAGACGTGATCGCTGGGCAGCTTGGTCCACGCCTTGGGCTTGTCGGCCGGGGGGGCGCTCGGGTTGGTGCCGACCGCCTTGCTCGGATCGACGACGAAGATCTCCCCTTCGGGCATCGTCGCCGCGTAGATCTTGCCGCCGGGCCCCTCGACGATCGCCGTGACCGCGAGGGTGCCCGTCTCGGCGACGACGCGCTCGCGCCCTTGCGCGTCGACCTCCAGCACGCGGCCGTCGGGGCCGGTGCCGAGCAGCACGGTGCCGTTGGGGCGCGCGAGCGCCGACCACACGGAGAGCCCCTTCTGCAAGGTGCTGCGCGTGGTGACCCAGCCCGCCTCGACGTCGCCGGCCGAGGTGACCGACGTGCCCTTCAGCTCGCCGGCCGCCAGCTTGTCGTAGGTGTCGAGCTCGAAGGTCCGGGTGCCCACCGCCTCGGCGCGCCCGACGTCCGCCGCGACCAGCAGCGCCCCGATCGCGCCGCCGAGACCGAGACCCACCGAACCTGCAACGAGCCACCGACGAAGCGTGCGCATGCTGTTTCCTCGCGAAGACGAAGTCGAAGACGCTCGAGTCACTTGGAGATGGGCTTCACCGTGACGCGCAGCCTCGTGGTCCCCTCGGCGTAGGCGCCGACGTCGACCTGCTTGCGCACCATCGGCTGGAAGGTGTCGGGCGAGCTCGTGACGCTGGTCGGCCGCAGCGCGTCCATCGCGAAGCCGGGCAGGCGCGCCGCGACGTTGCCGTTGTAGGCGACGCCGGGCTCGAGGTGCCGGTACTGCACGACGTACGCCTTGGGCGACATCGTCGGCAGCGTCAGGTTGTGGAGCATCTGCGAGAGGTTCTCGGGCGCGGCCGCGTCCTGCATGATCGACCAGCCCGGCACGATCTCGAGCTCGACGTCGCGGCCGGCGTAGGCGCGATCGACCGGGACCGACACGATCGTCGTCTGCTCGGCGGCCATGTACGGCTTGAGCGTCAGCTTGATGCGCGCCGCCTGCCCCGGCTCGATCGCCGCGTCGAGCAGCTCGGCGCTCTTGAGGCGAGTGATGTCCCGCTTCCACTCGACGGCGAGCTTCGAGTCGATGCGCTCGATGGTGATCGGCTCCCAGGGGTTGTTCATCAGCTCGCCGACGGCGCTGCCGGCGCGCGACATCCAGAAGGCGCCGCCGCCGGGCACCCCCGACGGGCTCACGCCGAAGTCCTGGAATTCGAGCTTGCCGTGCCCCTTGACCGCGATCGTCGTGGCGAGCGTCCACGAGGCGTCGCGCTTGTCTTCGAGCGTGGTCTCGACGGCGTCGCCGAACGCGTAGGCGGCCCACAGCGGCGTGAAGAAGCGATCGTGGACGATCTCGAGGTTCCACTTCTTCTTGGGCGCGGTCGGATCGCCGGTGATGTCGACGGTGACCGGCACCCACTGCTGCGGCTGGCTCTCGTCGACGATGATCGCGGTGCCGCGATCCTGCACGAGCGTGCCGAGCTCGCGCACCGGCTCCATTATCTTGAACGAGCGCTGGTTGCTCGAGAGGATCCACAGCACGCGGCCGATGGCGCTCGGGATGTTCGTCGCGCCCATTTCCATCATCGGATGGCCGAAGGCGAGCACCTTGTCGCCGATGACGTGCGTGACGGTGCCTTGCCCCTGCGCGGCCGAGTCGCCCCGCATGAGCTGAATCGAGATGCCGCCGCCGTCGACGTAGTGCGTGGGCGCGTCCTTGGCGGCATTGAGCAGGCTGCCGCCGCCACCCGCTTGCAGCGGCACGAGGCCGAGTGGCGCGAGTGTCGTGGTGAGCTCGCGGATTGCGCGATCGCTCATGCCGGCGACGGCGAGCGGGATGTCGAGAATCTGCGGCGAGCCGGCCGCGCCGCCCGCGGGCTTCCATCGCGAGGCGACCTGCTCGACGTGCTTGTCGACCGAGTATTCGCCGATGTCGCCGTGCCACCCCGTCGCCCCGCCGAGGTCGGCCGCCTTGGTCGCCGGCGCGGGCTGCGGGCCGATGGGCGCGGCACCGGTCTTCGGCAGCAGCAGCGGCGAGAGCGGGCGAGCGAGCTCGGCGAGCATGTCGTGGATCGGCGTCACGCCTGCGATCGGCTCGTTGCCGTACGGCCAGCCGTACGCGTACGCGCCCGCCAGCTTCGCGGTGCCGCCGTCGTCGAGGAAGATCGGGCTGCCGCTGCAGCCGCCGACCGCGTTCACCTTGTTGAGGCGCGGGTGGATCGTCTTGACCAGCAGGATGTCCATCGACGGCCGGAAGTTGTGCAGCACGTCGATGACCTCGACCTCGAATCTCTCGGGCGTCGTGCCCTCGAAGACGGTGAGGCCGTAGCCCTTCATGCCCTTTTTGACCTTCGAGACGTCGATCGTCGGCGTCGTGTCGGCCGGGGCGGAGCGGGCCTGCGAGGCGGCGAAGGCGACGGTGGCGCCGGCGACGAGGCCGAGCGCGGTCAGCACGAACGGGTGGCTCTCGGGTCGCACGGTGCGC
>JAJXTK010000464.1 GCA_021783935.1 Myxococcales bacterium
CGGCGGCGGCGCCCTCGAGATCTCCGCGGGGGGCACGATCACGATCGAGTCGACCGCGCGGCTGCTCGCCTCTGGCAACGGAGGCCTGGGCGGCACCGACACCGCCGCTGGGGGTGGCGCCGGGGCGGGAGGCACGGTCGTCCTCGAGGGGGTCGGCGTAGCCATTCAAGGGAGCGCGCTCGTCGCAGCGAACGGCGGTGGTGGTGGCGCGGGGGGCAATGGCCCGGGCCTCGGCGCCGGCGGCGATGGAGCGGCCGGTCCGTCCGCGATCGGCGTGGCGGCGGGCGGCAGCTCGAAGAGCCCCGGCGGCTCGGGCGGCGATCGCGACGCGCAGGCCGGCGGCAACGCGCCGGCGGCGGGGAGCGCCAACGGCGGTGGCGGGGGCGGAGCGGTCGGCTACTTGTTCGTCATCGCGTCCACCGCGTCCGGCGGCGCCGCCAACTCGAGCGCGAGCTACGTGCCGCAGCCGATCCCTGCGACGTACTGAGGGCGAGGCTCCGCGCATTGCGCGGTCCATACGGCGCGCGCGCGCCCGGCATCGTAGGTTCCCTCGCGCATGCACGCGAAGGCGCATCATCAGGTATCGACGAGGTCGCCGTGACGCGCGGTCGGTGGATCGTCGCGCTCCCCGTGGGGCTGCTGCTCGCGCGCCTCTTGGTCGCGTGCGGAACGTCGAGTCCGCCGCTCGGCGGCGTGCCCGACGCGGCGGACGCGGGCGACGATTCGGGCTGGGTCATTGGCGACACGGGCCCGGGCATCGACTACCCCGACTCGATCGCGGGGCGCGTCGCCGAGCGCCTCGGGGGCTGCAGCGGCGTCGAGCCGGGGTGCCACGGCGGCGGAGCGCCGTCGGGCCTGGTGCTCGGGCGCACGCCCGCCCAGGACTTCGCGCAGATCATCGGCGTCCCCTCGGTCGAACGGCCCGATTTGCACCGCATCGAGCCCGGCGATCCGTCGCGCAGCTGGCTCTACCTCAAGGTCGCCGGCGATCTGGAGGCCGGCGTGACGACGCCGATGCCGTTGGGAACGAACGGCGATCCGGCCTTCGCGGCGCTGCTCCGGACGTGGATCACCGCCGGCGCGCCGAACCCCTTCGGCGACGCGGGGCCGTAGCCGCCCATCGCTCGGATGGTGGCGGCCCCGAGGGCGGCGCGTCGTCGAGCCCCCGCCCTACTGCGGCGGCACCTCGGGCGGCGGCCCGGGCGGCACCGTATCGGGGACGACGCACGCCGACAGGTCGAACGGCATGAGCTCGAGCGCCTTCTCCTGCGTCGAGAGGTCGCCGTTCGCGCGGCCGCGCGGCGCCGTCGAGACGGTCTGGCAGTCGTTCGACGAGTCGCCGACGCGGAGGTCCGAGCAGACGACGCGCACGTACCCGCCACGGGGGCCATCAGGCATCGATCAGACGGACGGTGTAGCGCCGCCGTGACGCGCGCGCGCGGCGTCGCGCCCTCGGAGCATCGCGCGCAAGGTCTCGCACACGTAGTCGGCGGCGAGCGAGAGGGTCCTCGCCGCGCCGTCGGGGGTGCGCGCGATCGGGGGCGCGACCTCCATCACGTCGCCGGCGACCACGTCGAGCTCCTGGCCGAGCCGCTCGATGACCCGGCCGACGAACGCCGGGGTCAGGCCGCCGGGCTCCGGCGTGCCCGTCGCGTCGGCGAAGGAGGCGTCCGTGCCGTCGATGTCGTTGGAGACGTACACCTTGCGCGCGCCGATCGCGCGAAGGTGGGCGAGCACCTCGTCGATCGCGCCCTCCCCCTTGGCGTTGCACTCGCTTGCCCACCACTGGCGCACGTCGAGCGTCGACTCCCAGTGGGCCTCCTCGCGCCGCGAGGCGCGCGTGCCGAGCTGCACCAGGCGCCCGCGGCGACCGAGCCGATCGTTGGCGTGGTAGGACCACGTCGCGAAGCAGTAGCGGACGCCGAGGCGCTCCTCGAGCAGATCGGTGTGCGCGTCGAACTGCACGATCGCGAGCTCCTCGCCGTGCACCTCGTGCAGCGCCGCCGTGACGGGCCAGGCGTTGGAGTGGTCGCCGCCGAAGACGAGCAGGCGCGCGCGCGGGTTGAGCGTGAGCGCGAGGCGCAGGGCGCGCTCGGCGATCGACAGCGGCGAGACCGGCAGCGCCGCGCGCTCCGCCTCGGGCAGCTCCGGGTAGAGGGCGCGACGCGACGCCTCGAGCTGCCCTGCGCCGAGCATCTCGTCGTGCAGCAGTTGCGGCACGACGAACACGTCGCCGAGATCGACCAGCCGCGCGCGCGCGGCGAGGTCGCGATAGTCGGCGCGCCCGAGCAGCGTCGTGCGGATCGCCTGCGGACCGAGGTTCGCGCCGCGGACGAACCCGGCCCCGACGTCGGAGGGGACGCCGAGCAGCAGCACGTCGGCCTGCGCGATGCGCGCGAGATCGTCGCGCCAGCGCGCGACCACGCCCGCCTCGTCGTCCGCGCCGTACAGCGCCCTCTGCAGCGCGAGCTGCTCCGCGCGTCCGGTCGAGACGACGTAGAGGCCGCCGCCGGCGGGGCGCAGCAGGGTCGCGAGCTCGGTCGATGCATCCATGGCGGCGCAGGCTACTCCGTGAGGCGGTCGATCGCCCAAGAGGCGGCCTCGCGCACGACGGCGCTCGGGTGGCCGGCCGCGATCTCGCGCAGGAGCGGCAGCGTCGCGCGGTCGCGGCGATGGCCGAGCCCGAGGCACGCGTTGCGCGCGAGCCCGTCCGCCCCGGCGCGGTGCAGCGGCGTGCCCTCGGAGACCTCGTCCCATCGCGGGCCATCGGGCATGCCGATGCGCGCCAGCTGCTCGAGCGTCAGGTGATTCCAGCGCTCGTGCGGCGCAAACGTCGACGCGTAGCGCCCCGCCGGCCGCGCCTTCGCGTTGTGCGGGCAGACCTCTTGGCAGACGTCGCAGCCGAACAGGTGGGCGGCGACGGCGGGCCGAAGGGGCGCGGGGCTCGGACCTTCGACCTCGATCGTCCAGGTCGAGATGCAGCGCCCCGCGTCGAGCACGAAGGGGCGCACCAGGGCGCCCGTGGGGCACGCCTCGAGGCAGCGCGTGCACTGCCCGCAGCGCTCCGCGATCGGCGCGTCGGGGGCGAGCTCGAGCGTCGTGACGACCTCGCCGAGCAGCGACCAGCTCCCCTGCCCCGGCGTGATCACGAGGCCGTTCTTCGCGACGAATCCCACCCCCGCGCGCGCCGCCCACGCGCGCTCGAGCACGGGCGCCGTGTCGATCATCGGCCGCGCGCCGACGTCGTCGCCGAGGGTGCGCACGTAGGCCGCGAGCTGCCGGAGCGCCTTGCGCACGCGGTTGTGATAGTCGCGTCCACGCGCGTAGCGGGCGATCGCGCGGACCAGCTCGCCCTCGGCGTCGGCCTGGTCGTAGCGGATCGTGACCACGACGACGCTCTTGGCGCCTGCGAGCACGTCGGCGTGGGCGAGCGAGCGGCGCGCCTCGACGTTCTCGGCGAGGTAGGCGAGCGGGCCGTGCAGCCCGTCGTCGAGGGCGGCCCGATAGCGCTCGAATTCGGGCTCGAGGGACGCGTTCGCGCGGGCGACGCCGACCGCCGAGAAGCCGAGCTCCTCGGCCTTGCGCTTGACGAGGGCGCTCGCCTGCTGCGGGGTCCTGGGCCTCGTCGTCGACACGGGGGGATCTTGCGCGCGCCCGCGCCCGCGACAAGCGGCTATGATCGACGGCTCCCGATGGAAGAACGCGAAGGCACTCGCATCGGCGCCCGGTTCGTGTGCGCGACCGCGGGCTCGCACCGGGTCGCGTTCGCCATCGCGGAGGTCCAGGAGGTGCTCGCGCCGCGCGCGCTCACCCGGCTCTTCTTCGCCCCTGCGGCGCTGCTCGGCGTGCTCAACCTCCGCGGCGACATCCTGCCGGTCGTCGAGCTCGCGCAGCTGCTCGGCGCCCCGTCGCAGCGTAACCTCGCGAACGAGCCCGACGCCCGCCTGGTCGTCGTGCGGGCGATCGTGGCCGTCCAGGGCGCCGCGTCGAAGCCGGGCACGCTCGCGCTCATGGTCTCGCACCTCGACCCGCTGGCCGACGCCGAGCAGGGGGAGGTGCGGCCGATCCCCGCCGGCGTCCCCGACGTGGCGGCGCGGCTCACGAGGGGCGTGGTCGACGCGGGCGGGCGCCCCGTCATGGTCATGGACGTCGCCCGCATCATCGCGACCGACGAGCTCGTGGGCATGCGACACTGAGCGGCCGGCGCGAGGCGGAGCGCGAGGCCGCCGGGGGGCCGATGGCCGCGCCGATGCACGTGCGGCGCCTTGATCTCGGCGCGGTTCGCGCGTTTGCCCGAGGCGACGTCGATGCGTACAGTCGACGAGGGGAGGACGGATTGGACGATCCCAAGCGAGCGCCGCCCGCTGCGCCAGGAGCCGCGCCGGCGTTCGCGCCCCCTCCGACGACGGGCGCGCTCGTGCAGCCCAGCCCCTCGCCCCCCTACGGCGCGCCGCTGCCCCTGCCGCCACCTCCGTACTACCCGCAGCAGCAGGCGATCGTGATCATTCACAATCACGTGCACCTGTCGGCGCCGGCGTCGGCGGAGCCGTACGCGGCGAGGCCGTACGCGCGCCGCAAGGACCCCGGGCTCGCCGTGCTGAGCTCGTTCTTCCTCCCGGGTGGAGGGCAGTTCTACAACGGCCAAGTCGCCAAGGGGCTCGGCTTCATCGCCGCCGCCTTCGTCAGCTTGTTGCTGCTCTTGGTCGGCATCGGCTTTCTGACCGGCATCGCGACCTGGATCTGGTCGATGGTCGACGCTCATCAGGTCGCTCAGCGCGTCAATCGCGGCGAGATCGTCGCGTGATCGCCTCCCTCGCCGCGTCGGTGTAGGAGAGGCGCAGCGATGGCGAAGGGTGGCAAGAAGAGGCGTGGTCCGGAGGCGAAGCTCCGCGTGGTGGTGGGCGGCAAGGGGCAAGCGAAGGCGATCGTCTCCGGCGCGCCGCGGGCGGCCTCGGCGCAGCGCGCGGTGAGCCCCAGCGCCGCGTCGGGCTCGCGGCCTCTGCCGGCGAAGCAAGCGGCCGGCGAAGACGTCGTCGCCGAGGCGAAGGTCGTCGTCGAGGTCGCGCGGACGATCGGGTTGCCGAAGAAGCCCATCGATCGCCGCTACATCTACGGCGCGCTCGTCATCGCCGCCCTCGGGGCGCTGTGGTTCCTCACGCAGCGCCGGAGCGCCCCCTCGACGCAGGCGATGCAACCGGCAGCTGCGGCCGCCCCGCCGGCGGAGTCGGTCTCGGTCAACATCATCCCGCCGCCGCCGGCGAGCGCCGCGCCGGTCGCCCCGATCGCGCCTGCGGTCGCGTCAGCGATCGCGCCTGCGGTCGCAGCGACCCCGCCCGCGACCTCCGCATCGCTCGCGCCGCCGACGAGCGTCGCCCCCCCTTCGACCACGATCGCTGCGCCCTCCGCCGAGCCCCCCCGCG
>JAJXTK010000465.1 GCA_021783935.1 Myxococcales bacterium
GAGCGGAAGCGCGATTCAGTCACGGCCCCGGAGCTAGCAGAGGTCGCGCGTCGCGTCACGCGAAGAGGTCGGACCACAAGGGGCGCGAGCCGAGACCCGGCCGGCGTATTCTGCGCCCCCCATGGCCTCCGACACCGTCCTCGTCGTCGCCGGCGTGCTCTTCGAGGGAGATGCCGTGCTCCTCACCCAGCGCAAGGCGGGCAGTCACCTGGCGGGGCACTGGGAGCTGCCTGGTGGGAAGATCGAGCCCCGCGAGGATCCGCGCGCCGCGCTCGCCCGCGAGCTGCGCGAGGAGATCGGCGTCGAGGTCGTGGTGGGCGCGCCGTTCGAGGTCACCTCCCACGCGTACCCTGAGAAGCACGTGCTCTTGCTCTTCTTCGAGGTGACCCTGGCGCCCGGCTCGCCGCGGCCGCGGGCCATCGACGTCGCCGATCTGCGCTGGGCCCGGACGCAGGAGCTCGACGACCTGAGCTTCCCGGCGGCCGACGTGGCGGTGATCGATCGCATCCGCGCGCGGCTGACGCCCTCCTGAGCCTCCACGCGGGCCCTGCGTCCTTCGCTGTGGCGCCTAGCAGGCCGTTGAGAAACGGCCTGCGGAAACTGTGACCGACAGCAGGCCGTGTCGATGGCGCGGCGAGTCTCGGGTTGACGCGGGAGAGGATCGGGCAGCTCCGGAGAAACTCCACGGCCTGCTAGCAGGCCGTTGAGAAACGGCCTGCGGAAACTGTGACAGAGAGCAGGCCGTGTCGATCGCGCGGCGAGTCTCGGGTTGACGCGGAAGAGGATCGGGCAGCTCCGGAGAAACTCAACAGCCTGCTAGCGCCTTCCCTGCGCCGATTTCAAGTCTGGACGCTCGTCCAGCGTCCGCGCTAAGCCGGCCCGATGACCGACGTCATCGAGGCGACCCGCGAAGCCCCGAAGTTCGACCCCGTCCCCGCGCTCTGCGAGGAGCTGCAGCTGCCGCGGCCGGGGGTGAGCGCGGTGGTGAAGCTGCTCGCCGAAGGGGCCACCGTGCCGTTCATCGCGCGCTACCGCAAGGAGGCGACCGGCGGGCTCGACGAGGTGCAGATCCGCGCGATCGAGGAGCGGCGCGCGTATCTGGTCGAGCTCGAGGAGCGGCGCGCGGCGATCCTCGCGGAGATCCACAAGCAGGGGAAGCTGACCGAGGCGCTCGAGAAGAAGCTCCGCGCCTGCAAGGCGAAGGCGGAGCTCGAGGACCTCTATCTCCCGTACAAGCCGAAGCGCCGCACGCGCGCGATCATCGCCAAGGAGCGCGGCCTCGAGCCGCTCGCCGAGCGCGTGTGGGCGCAGCCGCTCGAGGGCGATCCGGCGGCCGAGGCGGCGGCCTTCGTGAAGGCAGAGGTGACCGACGCGGCGATGGCGCTCGCGGGGGCGCGGGACATCTGCGCCGAGCGGCTCGCCGAGGACGCGGCCGTGCGCAAGCTGCTGCGCGA
Source organism: Myxococcales bacterium (assembly GCA_021783935.1). Taxonomy (GTDB): domain Bacteria; phylum Myxococcota_A; class Polyangia; order Polyangiales; family JADJMO01; genus CAIXWQ01. The sequence goes on from JAJXTK010000465.1 coordinate 1,455, forward strand.
GACCTTCGCCAGGCAGGGGACGATCCGCGTGCAGAAGGCCGAAGAGCACGTCGGCAAGACCACGAAGTTCGACACCTACGAGAGCTTCGAGGAGTCGATCGCGACCATCCCCTCGCACCGCTACCTCGCGATCCGCCGCGGCGAGACCGAGGGGGTGCTGCGCGCGACGCTGGTGATCGACGCCGATCTCGTGCTCCCGCAGCTTGAACGCATGGCGAAGGTCGAGCCGAAGTCGCCGTGGGCCGCCGAGCTCGTCAAGGCGACGCACGACGCGTTCAAGCGCCTCTTGCTCCCGAGCGTCGAGAGCGACGTGAGGGTCGATCTGAAGCTGCAGTCGGATCGCGGCGCGGTCGACGTCTTCGCGCAGAACCTCCGGCAGCTCTTGCTCGCCGCGCCGTTCGGCACGCGCACCGTGCTCGGCATCGACCCGGGGCAGCGCACCGGCTGCAAGTGGGTCGTCGTCGACGCGACGGGCAAGCTCCTCGACCACGGCCTGGTGAACCTGGTCACCGGTGAGCACGCGCTCGAGCGGGCGCGCGTCGACCTGGGCGCGGCGATCAGGAAGCACGCGCCGGCCGCGATCGCCGTCGGCAACGGCACCCACGGCCGCGAGACGGAGGACTTCGTCAAGGAGCTGCTCGCCAAGGAGGGGCTGCACGACGTCATCTGCGTGCCGGTGAGCGAGTCGGGGGCGAGCGTGTACTCGGCGAGCGACGTCGCGCGCGAGGAGTTTCCCGACCTCGATCTCACCGTGCGCGGCGCGATCAGCATCGCGCGGCGCCTTCAGGATCCGCTCGCCGAGCTGGTGAAGATCGACCCGAAGAGCATCGGCGTCGGCCAGTACCAGCACGACGTCTACCAGGCCCTGCTCGGCCGCAAGCTCGACGAGGTCGTCGAGAGCTGCGTGAACGCGGTCGGCGTCGAGCTGAACACCGCGAGCGCGCCGCTGCTCGCCAAGGTCGCGGGCATCGGGCCCACGCTCGCCAAGCGCATCGTCCAGCACCGCAACGAGCACGGCGCGTTCAAGTCGCGAAGGGAGCTCCAGGAGGTCGGGGGGCTCGGGCCGCGCACCTTCGAGCAGTGCGCGGGCTTCGTGCGCGTGCGCGGCGGCGAGCACCCGCTCGATTGGAGCGCCGTTCACCCCGAGCGCTACGCGCTGGTCGAGAAGATCGCCGCGGATCTCGGCGTGCCGGTCGCGTCGCTCGTCGCCAACGACAACGCCATCGCGAAGATCGACCCCAGGAAGTACGTCGGCGGCGACGTCGGCGAGTTCACCCTCGCCGACATCCTCTCGGAGCTGAAGAAGCCGGGGCGTGATCCGCGCGCGAGCTTCCGGCCGCCGAAGTTCCGCGACGACGTGCGCACCATGGAGGATCTGCGCCCCGGAATGGAGCTCGAAGGGATCGTCACCAACGTCACCGCGTTCGGCGCCTTCGTCGACATCGGCGTCCACCAGGACGGGCTCGTGCACGTCTCGAAGCTCGCCGATCGCTTCGTGAAGGATCCGAACGAGGTCGTGAAGGTCGGCGACAAGCTCAAGGTGCGCGTGCTCGAGGTCGACCTCGTGCGCAAGCGAATCTCGCTGACGGCCCGCTCCGACGAGCGCGGCACCGCGAGCCCTCGACCGCCGAGCGTGCAGACGGGGCAAGGCGGGCGCGCGCAGGGGTCGGCGCCGAGGGCCGACGCCGCACCGCGCGGGCCGGCCGGCAGCGCCCCGAAATCGAGCGGGTTTTCGAACAACCCGTTCGCGCAGCTGCTCGGCAAGAAGTAGCCGCGAGCGCGGGATTCTTTGCCGCCGACGCGCGACCGCGTCATGTCTCGAACGCTGCCATGCGCGCACGCTCCGGCTCCAAGGCGCTCGCGTTCGTGGCGCTGCTCGCGATGGTCGCGGGGTGCGGTCGAGCAGCCGACGTCGCCGCAGCGCCCGCGAGCGCGGCGCCCCCAGCGCCACCGCCCCGCGCAAGCGCGGTCGCGACGTCCGCGCTCGATCCCCGCGCCGAGCTCGGCGCCGAGCAGGGGGCCCCGCCCCCGCGTGGTCCGCTGCTCTCGACGAGCCGCCTCACGAGCTGGGTCTACGAGAAGGCGAGTTTCGACGCGCTGCACGCCGGCTACCTGCGCGCGGGGACGCGCGTGGTGCGCGCGGCCGAGAAGGGGAAGGACGCGAGCGGGCGCTGCGCCTGGGTCGCCATCGAGCCGGCCGGGTACGTGTGCGACGGCGCCGAGGGGGTCACCTCGAACCTCGACGATCCCGGCGTGCGCGCCGCCTCCGCGTGGCGCCCCGACACGTCAGCGCCGCTGCCCTACCCCGCCTACGGCACCTCGCTCGGCGCGCCGGTCTACGCCCGCATCCCGACGGCCGCGGAGCTTCGCAGCCGAGAGGGGGACGCGGCCAAGCACGAGGCCGCTTATCAGGACTTCCTCGCCCGCTTCGATCCGGCCAAGCGGCCGCCGGCGCTCGGGGTGCCGCTCTCGGAGGTGCCATTCTTCCTGCGCGACGGCGGCGCCGCGCCGAACCTCCTCGGGCCAGCGTTGCCGAAGGGAGCGGGCTTCGTCGCCTGGTCATGGCCCGGGATGCGCCTCGCCTTTCAGGCCGCGTTCGAGCACGAGGGGCGCGCCTTCTACTACACGACCGAAGGGTGGGTCGTGCCCGCGAACGACTTCCGCGTCGCGCGCGTCGCCGAGTTCCACGGCGTCGAGCTCGCGCGTGCCGGCGAGCGCGGCGAGCGGCTGCCGATCATCTACGCGACCCGCGAGGCGGCGCGCGTGCTGACGTTGAGCGACGACGGCAAGGCGCTGGTGCCCGTGGGAGACGATTTCGTGCTGCCGCCGCAAGGGCACCTGGAGGTCGTCGCCGAGGACGCGAGGCTCTTCGGCGCGCTCTATCACGAGCTGCGCGTCGTGCCGGACGGGCTCGCGCGCAGGCTCGGCGATGCGGCCTCCAAGGGGCAACGATTCTTCGTGCGCCGCGACGAGGTCGTGCGCGTCGACGCGGCGAGCAAGCGCCCCGCCGACGCGGCGGCCGACGAGGCCTGGATCGAGGTGAACATCGCCAAGCAGACGATGGTCTTCTACCGGGGGCTCGAGCCGATCTACGCGACGTTGGTCTCGACGGGCATCGGCTACGTCGACGACCCGACGACCTCGCACGCGACGCCGCGCGGGACCTACCGCGTCTTCTCGAAGCACGTCTCGATCAAGATGTCGGCCGACGAGAAGCCGCCGAAGGACGAGGGGGGGCAGCCGGAGCGCGCCTACCGCATCGACGACGTTCCATGGGTCCAGTACTTCGAGGGGGGCTACGCGTTCCACACCGCCTTCTGGCACGACGACTTCGGCCAGCCGCGCAGCCACGGGTGCGTCAACCTCTCGCCGCGCGACGCGCTCTGGCTCTTCGAGCACACCGAGCCGCAGGTGCCGTCCGGCTGGCACGGCGTCTACGCTGGCCGCGCGGGTGCGGGGCGAGGGACGCTCATCGTGATCCGCGCCGGGTACGACGCCGCGTCGGTCGCGCCGACGCAGCCGAAGCCCCCGCCGCCGGCCGAGGCCGTCCCGGCCGACTGAGCCTCGCGCGCCCACGGATCGCGTAGGCTGCCGCGCGATGTCGCTGCGCCGACGGCTGCTGTTCGTGCTCGCGCTCGCCGCGGCGGTGCTGCTCGCGGGGTTCGCGACGCTCGGCTTCGCGCTCTCGTCGTCGGAGGGGGCGCGGATCGAAGAGGCCAAGGGGGTGGTGCGCGACGTCGCCGACGAGCTCGCCTCCGCGCGCCTTCGCGCGCCGGACGACGAGCCGCTCCAGGTGGCGCGCGCGTCGGTGATGGGCCTGCCGCAGGTGCGCGGCGGCTTCTGCGCCCGCGACGGAGAGGTGCGCGCCGCCGCGCGTGGCGGGCGGCGGCCCCTCCGCGCGACGGTGCTCTCGACGATCGAGCGCGCGGCGATCAGCCGCGCGTGCGAGGCCTCG
>JAJXTK010000466.1 GCA_021783935.1 Myxococcales bacterium
GGCGACGTCGCCGGCCGACGTTGAGGGCGCTCGCTACTCCGCGCTCCCCTCGGGCGGCGCGTAGCCCCCTTCGCCGAGCCGGCGATAGAGCGTCGCGCGGCCGATGCCGAGCAGGCGCGCCGCCTTCTCGACGCTCCCCTTGGTGCGCGCCAGCGCCCGCGCGATCGCCTGCCGCTCGAGCTCCCGCAGCGACAGCGTCTCGTCGCGCGCCCGCAGCTCTCGCTGCAGTCGACCGACCTGATCGCGCAGGCGCGAGAGCTCGATCGCGCGCGCCGTCACGCGCAGCACGCACCCCGTCTCGCGCGGGCCGATGCACGCCTCGTCGATCCCGAGGCGCGCGAGCTCGGCGTAGAAGTGGGCGCTCGCGCGATCGGCGACGACCACCAACGGCGTCCCCTCGAACCTCGCGCGCACCTGCTCGATCTCGACCACGGAGGTCGCCTCCGCGTCGCCGGCGTCGAGCACCACGGCGGCGGCGCGCTCGGCGAGCGGGTCGACGGCCCCGAGTGGGGGCTCGCTCACGCGATAGCCGGCCCCCTCGAACGTCGAGCGGAGAGCACTGCGCGAAGGCTGACGTCCCACGACGGCGATCAGGTGCGACTCCGGGCCCTCGAGCATCGATTCGACCTCCGCGGTGGAGCCTCGACCGGCAGGCTCCGCGGGATGGCGCCGTGGGCGCATCCTGAGAGATGCGCTAGAGCAATCCTCGTTCCTGGACGCGACCGTTTCGCGCAAACGCACGGAAGCGCGCATTGAGGCCGATTTTCAAGCATTCCCGCGCTGGGCCACGCCGCCCGAGGGTTGTTTCGTTTTGCGACGTGTTGCGCGCCGCGACGGTCGGCGCGCTCGGTCGCGAGCTGCCCCGGCCCCCCTCCGCCGCGCCCGGCGCCTGTGTGGGCCAAGACGCGACGGGGTGGGTCGAGCCGAACAGCACGGCGACGGACGCGATGCGCGCCTTCGCGAGGGTGCGAACCAGCCGCGCCCCGACGAGCTCCTTGAAAGCCTGTGCATCGCGCGCGCGAGGTTCAAGGTCGGACGGCGACAAGACGCCGCGCGCACTGCCGACCTCGTGCGAGCGCGCGCTCCGCCCGATGCTACGTTGGAGCTGTGCCCGTGGAGCCACGCATGAAGCCCCTCGCCGCTCCGTCTCGTCGTTCGCGCGCTCGCCTCGCGCGCGGGCTCGCCGCGCTCCTGCTGTCGACCGTTGCGCTCGCTGCGACGGGCGCGCTCGGCTGCGGCGGGACGCAGCGCGACGAAGAGGTCGCGAGCCCGTCCACGCATGGCCCGCAGCGGCTGCCGGCGCTTCACGAGCGAGACGACGCCGACCCCTCGCAGCCGAGCGGCGTCGTGCACTGGGAGGCGAAGCTCACCGAGGAGGCCCCCGGGCTGCTCGACGAGTTCGCGCGCCGGGCGTCGCGCTACGGCTGCGAGACGAGGGCCGACGACGACTGGGTGCTCGCGCGCTGCGCGGAGGCGCCGATCAAGATGATCAAGCGCGGTCGGACCGTCAGCGTCGCGTGCAGAGGGGTCTCGCTCCAGGACTGCCGCGACCTGTTCGGCCGCATCGTCGACGTCGCGAAGGAGACCCCCGGCGGCCAGGGCCCGCGCATGTGGTAGCGGCGCCCCGCGCCTTTTCGCCTTCCCTCCGGCCACGTTCGACGCCAGGCTTCGCGCGTGAGCGATCGAGACTTCACCGAGGTGATGAACGCCGCCGACGACGGGTGGCTGAAGGCGATGGGGATCCGTTGGGTGCGCGTGACCCTCGACGAGGTCGTCGCCGAGTGGGACGTCGAGCAGAAGCACACGCAGGCCTACGGCATCGTCCACGGCGGCGTGCACTGCGGCGTCGTCGAGTCGGTCGCGTCGGTCGGCGCGGCGATCAACGCGATGGCGCGCGGCCAGTCCGTCGTCGGGCTCGAGAACCACACGAGCTTCATCCGCGCCGTGCGCGGCGGCCGGCTGCGCGCAGTGGGCAAGCCGGTCACGCGCGGGCGCACGACGCAGGTCTGGGAGGTCGCGATCTCCGACGAGGCCGGCAAGATCGTCGCCCAGGGGAGCGTGCGGCTGCTCTGCCTCGACGCGGGTGCGACGATCGCCGGCGGCGAGGCGACGCCGAAGCGAACCGGCTGACGCGCGGCCGACGACGCTCGCCGTGCTGCGCGCCGGCCTCGACTCGCAGGCCGCCCTTCGACGGCGTGCCAGGTAGGCCGTTCGGCGCGGGCGAGCGCGTCGCGCTCGACGTCTCAGCGCGCGTGCCGATACATCAGCTCGACCAGCTCCTCCATGATCGGGCCCGCGTCCTCGGGCGGCGCGCGGAACGCGTCCGTCGCGCAGTGCTTGAGGTGGCTGCGCATCAGCTCGCGCGACACGCCGCGGAGCGCCTCCTGGACGGCGCTGATCTGCACCATCACGTCGGTGCACTCGCGGTCGTCCTCGACCATCTTGCGAATGCCGCGGACCTGCCCCTCGATGCGGGCGAGGCGCTTGAGGTTCGAGGACTTCACCTCGGCCTCCACGGCGAGGCCCTTGCGGGGCTCGACGCGCGGGACCGAAGCGAGAGGGGCAGCGGCCGCGGGAATGGGATCGACGATGGCGACGGCGGGCTTGGACACGTTTTCCTCCATACGGGACTTCAGGGGCGGGATCAGGCGGAGCGTGGCGCGAAGCCGCGCAGGCGCAGGCTGTTGGTGACGACGGACACGGAGCTCATGGCCATCGCGGCGCTCGCGAGCATCGGGCTGAGCTGCAAGCCGAAGGCCGGCACCAGGGCACCGGCGGCGATGGGGATCGTGATGACGTTGTAGATGAAGGCCCAGAACAGGTTCTGCCGCATCGTGCGCATCGCGCGCCGCGAGAGCGCGAGGGCGGCGCCTACCAGGCGGACGTCGCCGCGCATGAGCGTGACGTCGCTGGCGGCGACCGCGACGTCGGTGCCGCTCCCCATCGCGATGCCGACGTCGGCCTCGGCGAGGGCGGGGGCGTCGTTGATACCGTCGCCCACCATCGCGACCTTGCGACCTTCGTGCCGAAGCCTCGCGACCTCGCGCAGCTTCCCGTCGGGGCGCACCCCGGCCAGGACGCGGCGCACGCCGAGCTCCTTGGCGACCGCCTCCGCGCTCCGCTGGGCGTCGCCCGTGAGCATGATGACCTCGATTCCGAGGGCCTCCAGCGCGCGGACGGCGCTCGCAGCGCCTGGCTTGATGCGATCGGCCACCGCGATGGCGGCGACGAGCACGCCGTCGACCGCGACCAGCGTCGTCGTCCTTCCTTGCGCGGCGACGCGATCGGTCTGCGCCTCGAGCGCACGATTGTCGATGCCGAGCTCGTCGAGCAGCGCGTGGTTGCCGATCGCCACGGCGTGCCCGTCGACCGTCGCGAGGGCGCCGCGCCCCGGTCGCGCCTCGAACGACTGCGCCTTGGGGAGCGCGCCGACCGCCGCCCGCGCATGACGAACGATCGCGTCGGCGAGCGGGTGCTCGGAGCTCGCTTCGAGGGCGCCGGCGAGCGCGAGCAGCCGCGCCTCGTCGATCGCGGCGTCGGGCGCGAGCAGCACGTCGGTGACCTCGGGCTTGCCCTCGGTGAGCGTCCCGGTCTTGTCGAAGACCACGACGTCGATGGCCGCGGCGCGCTGCAGCGCCTCGCCCCCCTTCACGAGCACGCCGAGCTCGGCGCCGCGCCCGGTGGCGACCATGACGGCCGTCGGCACCGCGAGCCCCATGGCGCAGGGGCACGCGATCACGAGCACCGCCACGGCCGACGTCGCGCCGCGGAGCATCGAGCCGGTGGCCGCGAGCCACACGAGCAGCGTGGCGAGCGAGAGCAGGAGGACGACCGGGACGAAGATCGCGCTCACGCGATCGGCGAGCGCCTGGATCGGCGCCCGCGTCGACTGGGCCTCGCGCATCATGCGCACGATCCCCGCGAGCACGCTCCCCTCGCCGAGCGCCTTGGCCCTCAGGCGCAGCGCCCCGCGGCCGTTCAGCGTCCCGCCGACCACCAGCTCGCCCGCGCGCTTCTCGACCGGCAGCGGCTCGCCCGTGAGCATCGACTCGTCGACCGCGCTCGTCCCCTCGAGCACCTCGCCGTCGACCGGCACCCGCTCGCCTGGTCGCACCAGCACGACGTCCCCCTTGCGGACCTGCGCGAGCGGCAGATCGACCTCGCCGTCGTCGCGGGCGACGCGCGCCGTCTTGGGTTGCAGCGCGACGAGCGCGCGCAGCGCCGTCGCGGTGGCGTGCTTGGCGCGCGCCTCGAGGGCGCTGCCGGCGATGAGGAAGGCGAGGATGACGACGACGGCCTCGAAATAGACGTCCGGCGGCAGCCCGCGCGAGAGGAACACCGAGGGCGCGACCGTGGCGACGAGCGAGTAGGCGAACGCCGCGCCGGTGCCGACGGCCACCAGCGTGCTCATGTCGGCGCTGCGGCGCTTGAGCGAGGCCCACGCGCGCACGTAGTAGTGCCCGCCCGCCCACGCCATCACCGCGACCGTGAGCACGAGCAGCCCGTAGGCGAGCCACCGCGGATCGACGTCGTAGAGGAACGGCAGCGCGCGCTGGAGCGGCTCGTCGAGCCAGCGCCCCTGGAGCGCGCGCATGAGCGGGTCGAACGTCCCGCCGTGCAGGTGCGCGTGCTCTGCCATGATCGGCATCGAGACGACCATCGCCACGACGCCGGCCACGCCCGCGGCGATCGCCTTGTTGCGCAGCGAGCGCGCCTCCGCGACGAGCGCGGCGTCGCGAGACTCCTGCTCGGCGATCACGTCGTCGGTCTGCGCAGGGATTTCGGCCTCGTATCCCTCGGCGAGGATCGCGTCGACGAGCGCCTGGGGGTTCGCGAGGGCGGGGTCGAACTCGACCTTCGCGTCGCGGGTCATGAGATTGACCGAGGCCTCGACGACTCCGGGCGTGTCGAGCAGCGCGTTGCGCACGTGCGCCTGGCACGCGGCGCACGTCATCCCGGACACCGGGATGGTGATCGTCTCGCGTGGGGTCGTCTCGGACGCAGCCGTCACGTTGCGCTCGCCCGTCTGCAACACAGGAACCTCCGACCGGTATTACGAAAAGCCCTTGAATTCTCGGGCGCCGTGCCCGTGGTTAGCGCAGTCTTTGCGTGACCGGCGCAAGCCAACGCGCAAGGGCCCCGGGGTATCGGACGCCTGCCGAGGCGGCCGAGATTCGACGCTGCAGCCGAGCCCGTTCCCCTGACGGTCGGGGACCAAGTGGTCGGGGCATCGAGCGCGGGCGCAGCAGGGCGTCGACAGACGGCCTGCGGAACCCGTGGTGCGGCCAGCATGGCCGGCAGATAGGAGGTGGAAGTCCACACCCGGGGCCCCTGCGGAGGGAACCCGACACCGATGTGACAAGGGCACGTTTGCACCGAGGACCGACGCCCGCACGCGCGCGCG
>JAJXTK010000012.1 GCA_021783935.1 Myxococcales bacterium
GGCGCCTTGGCGGCAGCCGCCTCGGTGCCGGTGAGCTTCTCGCCGATCTGCAGCTCGAACGCGCGCAGCTCCCGGTTCTCGGGCGAGAGCCCCGCGAGCCGCGAGAAGTACAGCCGAGCCTTCATGAGATCGCCCGCGTGGCGCCACGCGAGCGACCCCGCGAGCGAGAGGACGAACGAGAGGCTCGGCGCCTGGTTCGCGGCGTCGATCGTGCGATCGGCCAGCTTCAGCGCGTCGGCCCACTGCTCACGCGCGCCGTAGATCTCCACGAGCTTCGCGAAGGCAGCCTCGTTGTCGGGGGACTCGGCGAGCACCTCCTCGAGGAACTTCGCGGCGACGTCGAGGTTCTGGTGGCGCATCGCCCAGCGGCGCCCGAAGGCGAGGGCGAGGCGGCCGCGCTCCATCGGATCCGCGACGCCCGCGAGGATCTCGCGCTGGGTCGACTCGATCTCGGAGAAGCGCTTCTGATCGGCGAGCAACGTCTCGAAGAGCGCCGCGGCCGCCGGGTTGATCGGCTCGGCCCGGTAGGCCTGGCGAAGAAAGCCCTCGGTGGCCTCGGCGCCCTGGAAGCGCCGCAGGACGCGCGCCGCGCGGAGGAACAGGCGCGTCTTCTCGTGCCCCGCGGCCGCGTGCGCAGCGGCGACCAGCGCGCCGACGTGCGCGTCCCAGCCCGACTCCTCGACCTGCGCGTCGGCGAGGGCGTTCGACGCGTTGGCGTTGCGCCCCTGCGAGGCGCCGAGCGCGCGCGCGTAGGTCGGGGTCGCCGCGTCCCACTGCTCGAGATCGCACAGGACGTCGCCGAGCTCGACGAGCAGCGCGCTGCCGACGTCCCCCTCGGGGTTCGCCTTCAGCTCGAGGTCCAGGAGCTTCTGGACCATGTTCAGCTTGCCGAGGTCCCAATAGATCCGACGCGCCTCCTCGAGCGACTCGACGAGGCTCGGCGCGAGTTTGTATGCGTCCTGGAAGTGCTTGAGAGCCTTGACCCCGAGCAGGAAGCGCTCGTCGAGAAGGCGACCGAGCTGCAGATGCAGCTTCGCCTTGGTGTCGTTCGAGCCCGCGCCGCCGATCCCCTTCTCGAGCTCGTCACGGAGCTCCTGCCAATCACGAACGGATTCGAGGTACGCGAGGCGATCCTGCAGTTCCATCTTCGGCTTCTCCGACCCCGTCGGTTCTCGACGCGGGATCCACGTGCTCGGCGCGTCGTCTTCGGACGACTGTCGACTTCACTACGAATGCACGGGCTCGGCGCGGCCGACGCGCCCTCGCGCGCCCGGCCGTCGCCGCGGGGGCCTCACTTGCAGCCCCACTGCGCCTTCTTGCCCGTCGCGTCGGTGTGATTGGCCGCCGACTGCGGATCCTTGCCCTGCGGCGTCTTCTCGTACGCGAGCAGCGCGCTGCAGGCGTCGTTCGGGCGCCTGGCCTGGTAGTACGCGAGCGCGAGCTGGTACTCGGCCTCGCGGGCGGCGTTCTTCGGGTTCGGCACCGAGCGGGTCTTCTCGAGCGCCGCGATCTTCACGTCGGGCTTGTTGAGGAGCTCCGCCGCGCGCGCCTCGTCGATCATCAGGTTGTAGAGCGCGCTGTACGCCTCGTCGCGCTCGGCGTCCGACTTCGGCTTGACGTTGTCCTTCTGCTTCTGCCCCTCGGTCGCGACCGCGAGCCCCTCGCCGCCGTAGCCGAGGTTGAGGTAGAGGTTCGCGAGGTCGACGTAGTACGGGAGCTGATCGGGACGCGTGTTGATCGCGTCGGTGTAGCTCTCGAGCGCGGACTGCTCGTCGTCGAGCGCCTCTTGCGCCTTGCCGAGGTAGTACCAGGCGTCGGCGAGGTTCTTGTCCTTCTGGAGCGCCTTCTGCATCGGCTCCTTGACCTTCTCGAGGTAGCCCTTGCCCGTCTCGCTCATGAGCCCGCCCGGCTCCTTGAGCGCCGCCTGCCAGAAGCAGTAGCCGCGGTGGAAATGGTAGCTCGCGAAGTCGTCCGAGCCGTGCTCGGGGTCCGCCGCGGCGGCCTTTGCCCACGTGTCGGCCGCGTCGGTCCACATCTTCTGCTTCTCCTGAAGCAGCGCGAGATGGCTCAGGATCTCGTGGTTGGTCGGATCCAACTGGCTGGCCTGTTTGTACTGCTCGATCGCATCCTTGGGGGTTTCGCCCTGGATCGACTGGGCCTGCTTGGCCAGCTTCTGGGCATCGACTGCGTTCTTGTTGCAGCCGACCGAAGCGATCGCGAGCCCCACGAGCAGCAACGACGACGACACCGCACCACGAACGCGCATCTGGCCTTCTCCTCGATCGAGTGGGGATCGACTGCTGGACGAGCACCCCGCGCGCGAGCAGTTCCGCTGCGCAAGCTCGCGGCGCGCCGAACGCGCGCCGGTCCGGGAGCATAGGGGATGCCGTATCGAGAAGTAAACCCCGTTCGGCGCGAATTTCCGCACGAATCAGGGGCATTTCCGCGCTCGATAGACCGGCCCGGGGGGCGCGCGCGCGCACGAACCGGAGCGCGCTCGCTCGCCTGGTGCGACCGCGACAAAAACCGAAAGGGTGACCGCGGCGTTCGCGGGCACCCTCGGTGGCACGCGCCTCGACGGCGCGTCCGCGATCACTCGTCGTTCTGGAAATCGATCGGGTAGGTGACGCGCACCTTGCCTCCTTCGGGCTCCGGGAACGACAGCGTGCGGTAGACGCCGACGACGCACGAGACGACGCTGCCGTCGGTGAGCGTGCCGCCCGCGGACGACGCCGACTCGACGGCGCCGCTGGTGTCGATGATGAACATGACCGACACGGTGCCCTTGAGGCCCGGGTCGCGCTTCAGGCCCGACTCGTAGCAGGCGCGGAAGCGCGGGTAGTTCGCGCGCACGATGCGCTTGATGACGTCCGGCGGCAGACGCCCCTGGATGTCCGTGCCGGCCTCGATCATCTTGACCGTCTTCGGCTTGCGCCCCTGCCCCATGCGGCCCGAACCGCCGCCGTAGCCCATGCCCGTGCCGGTGCCGCCGCCGTGGCCGAAGCCGCCGACGGTGCCGAGGCCGATACCGTCACCCCAGCCTCCTCCACCGGGCCCCGTGCCGCTCATGCCGAGCCCGCCGAACCCGAAGCTGTCGCCAGGGTGGTCGCCCATCAGGTTGCCGTTGAAGTTGTTCGGGTCGCGCCCGATGGTCACGTCCGACTCGCTGTCGAACGCGATGGGCGCGTTCGCGGTCGAGCCGAAGACCGCCGTGAGGGCGCCGATCGCGCCGTAGTTGCCGCTCTCGATGAGGGCGCGCGTCCGGGCGATCTTGACCTCTTGCGTGTCGGGCGGGCCCTGGATCTGGTAGTAGCCGCCCGTCGCCTGGCTCGACGGCGAGCCCATCATGCCTTCAGCGCCCTTGTGGCGCGTGCCGGTGCCGCCGCTCTTGTCCTGGTTGTTCTGCTGCGGCGACGGGTCTTCCTGCTCCGGCACCTCCTGCGAGGAGGCGTTCTTCTGGAGCTGGAGCATGTACGCAGCGGTCGACTTGTCGAGCTGCGCGTCGTCGGGATCGAGCGAGTCGCCCGGCGCCATGCGCAGCGCCCAGTAGATGCCGCCGATGGCGAGCACACAGGGGACCCAGTACGCGCCGAGGGTCGACAGCCCGCGCGCCGTCGAGGCCAGCGCGCCGGCGACCTTCTTGCCCTTCGCGGCGACCGAGCTCTGGAAGGTGAAGCCGTTGTACTCGACGACGGCCTTCGACCCCTCGGTGAGCGGGAACTGCTCCGCGCCGGGGGCCTCGGACGACGGCTGCAACATCCCCTGGGCGCGCGCCTGCTCGAGCGACAGCGTCTGATCCTTGATGACCACGCGCCCCCTCGAGCCCTGCGGGATCACCGCCGCCATGCCGGCGCCGGTGGGCGTCACGACCGCCAAGCGCGTGGTGCCGAGCTTCTCCGCGGGGAGCACGAACCCGTGGTAGGGCGCGTTCTTGATCGCCTTCAGGATCCCGCGCGGCGCCATCACGGGCGCGCCGACGACCCAGCCATCGAGCGTGCCGTCGATCGCCCCGCCGAAGATCGACGAGATCTTCACCTTCTCACGCGGAAGGTCTTCGCCGACGTAGTACGGCTTGCCGTCGCTCAGCTGCTTGCTGTGGAGGATCGTCGAGCCCCACATGACGGTCACGTCGACGATGGTCTGACCGGGCTCCTCCACCTCGGCCGGATTGACGTCGGGCCCCGACTTCACCGGGACATACGTGTACTCGGCGTTCGGATCGTCGACGCCATCGTGCCCGTGCCCTTGACCGCCGCCACCGAACGGGCTCGCCGCCACCGCGGCGAACGGGTTGGCCGCGGGAGCCGCCGCCGCGAACGGGTTGGCCGCGGGAGCCGCCGCTGCGAACGGGTTGGCCGCGGGAGCCGCCGCCGCGAACGGGTTGGCCGCGGGAGCCGCCACGGCGGGCGCGCCAGCCGTAGCCGGAACGGCCGACTCGAGCACGATGCGCGTCTCCGCGATGCGGATTTCGTCGCCCGGCTTGATCTTGCACTTGTTGATGCGCTGGCCGTTCACGAGCGTCCCGGGCTCGTTGCCCAGGTCGATCAGCGTGACGTCGTCCGGGCTCGCGACCTCGACGACCGCGTGCATGCGCGACGCGCTGTCGTCGTCGAGCCGCAGGTGGCTCTTGGGGTCCTTGCCGATCTTGACGATGTCTTGCGTGACAACCTCATGGCGAGCGCCACTCGCGGAGGTGATCGCGAACGTCAACGTCGTCTTGGTCTTCGCGCCATCCATGATGCCACCCGCGTCGGCCGCGATACCGGCCGGTCCAACCACTTCTACCCGCGAGCCCCGATCGACATCGCGGCCCCGAACTCGCGCAACCCTTCGGCGGCGCACCCGGAGTGGGTGCGCACGACCCCCAGAACCGCTCGCGAGGAGCGGCGTTTCATCCTCCGATGGAGCCCCTCGATCAGAGGTTCTCGATCGACTTCAGCATCTCGGGAACGAAGGAGATCCGCGGCCGGACGAGGATCGTGCGGACCGGGCCGCTCCGCGTGGAGATCTTCCCCTCGTCGGGACCGAGCGACGACGTCGTCAACTTGTCGGCGTCATCGAACTTGATGTCCTCGGGATCGCTGCTCTTGGAAGCAGCGAGCGCCGAGCCTTCGAGCACCAGGAGCCCGAGGAGCGTCAGGACGAGAGTGCGGACACGCATGTACAGTCCTCCTGAAAACATCCGCCAACGTTACAGTATCAGTGTAACTGGGACCGGTGACCCGGTCAAGCAGCTTCCCCTGTCCGGTACGCATCGAGAGCGACAGGGCGGGGGCGAAAAAGTTCCCAACGAAAAGTTGAAGGACGACGCGACAGTGCCGCCGTCCGACCGCCGTCCCGGGCTCGGCGCCCGGCGTCGTCGGCCGAGCCCTCGTTCATCCGACCCGTGACGCTCGCCGGGCTTGGGCTCGAGCGACGACGCCCCCACACGCGATCGCGTGCGAGGGCGCCGCGCGTCGAAGCGCGTTTCGGCTCACTTCGGCGTGGCGCCGGACGACGCGGGCGCCGCCGAGCCCGCAGGGGCAGCGGAGCCCTTCGCGGCCGGCGGCGTCTTCACCTTCGGCGGCTCCGCGGCCTCGCGCGCGTAGCCGGCGTTCTTCTTCGCGTCCTCGGCGACCTTCGCCCAGGCCGGGTTCGGGTTGCCGCTGAACTTCTGGCCGACCTCGTCGTAGAGCTTCGCGGCCTCGAGGTAGCCGTCGGCGTTCGACCCGATGCCGACGTTGCTCTTGTACTTCTCGACCAACAGCGCGCGATCGAAGTAGGCCTCCGGCCGCCCCCCGTCGAGCTTGATGCACTCCTCGTAGTCGGCGAGCGCCCCCTTGTAGAGGTCGAGGAGCTTCGAGGTGTGCTCCTTCTTCGCCTGCTCGGCCTGCTGCGGGTTCAGCGCGCGGCAGGCGGGATCGTCGCCGTTGCCTGCACAGCGCGACTCGAGGTTCTCGATCTTCACCTTCTGCGTGAGGTGGTAGTCGAGCTCGCCGCGCGTCGCGACGCCGAGACCGAGCTTCGCGTCGTAGTCCTTGGGGCGAATCCCCGCCGCAGCCTTGTAGCCCTTGGCTGCCTCGTCGAAGCTGCGGAACGAGAGGTTGATCGCGGCGTAGTTCATCCACGCCTCGAAGAACTTCGAATCCTTCTCGGTCGCCTTGCGGAACGCCCCCGTCGCGACGCCGGTACGACCGAGCTCGAGCAGGATGAGCCCCTGCGTGTTCCAGATGCCGGCGTATTCGGTGTCGCGGCGGCTAGCCTCCTCGCTGACGAGCAGCCCGAGCTCCAACGTCTGCTCGTCGGCCTTCGCGACCTTCTTCGCCTTGGCGGCGTTCTTCGCGCCGACGGCGCGCGCCTTGTCGAGGTAGAAGAGCGCGAGCTGGTTGTACGCCGGCATGAACGAGTCGTTGATCGACAGCGCGTTCTGGAGCCAGAACTGCGAACGCTCGAGATCGTCCTTGTAGCCGTAGTCGTCGGCCTTGGTGCGATCGGGGTTCTTCTCGTCGCGGTTCCACCGCTCGCGATAGAGCATGCCAAGGTTGACGAAGGCTTCGACGTTCGCCGTCGCGTCCTCCGCGAAGCCCTTGGTCATGATCAGGTTGATCGCATCCGTGATGCCGGGGACGTCCCCCTTGCGGAAGCGGATCAGCGCCTTCTGCACCCACGCCTGGTGGAACTCGGGATCCTTCTTACCCGCGTTCAGCTCGCGCCCCTCGGACAGCGCGATGTCGAACTCGGAGGAGGCCTCCCCGTCCTTGCCGCAATGGACGAGCGCGATCCCGGCGTTGTAGTGCGCCGCGGGGAACTTCCCCCCCTGCGCGCGACCCGCCGCGAGGAACGCCTTCGCCACGCTCGTGCACACCGCGTCGTCCCAGTCACGGGCCTGCTCGTGCTGCTTGAAGTCGTTGACCGCCTGCGTGAAGGCGTCGGCCGCCTCGGCCTTCACCTTCGCGCCGCCGGGCATCTCTCCGGTGGAGATCGACTTTCCGCCGCCGATCTCCGACTTGCCTGCGGCCGTGGTGGCGCCCTGGCCGCCGCCGCCGCACCCCACCGCCAAGGCGAGCGCCAACGCGCTCGCGGCTCCCACGACGATTCGATTCATCGTACTCACCTAGGCCCTTGGCTACTTGCGGGTGGAGACGTCGAAGGGGACGAGCTTCGCGTCGACGAGGAAGGCGCGGTCCTTCAGGCCCGAGCCGACCAGGCCGCCTGCCGGACGGAGCTCGTCCATGCGGCGGTACTCGCTCTTGTAGTTCGCCGACAGCCAGCGCTCGCAGCGCTCCGAGTAGCTGTCGAAGAACTTCGCCCGCGTAGACACAGTGAGGCACTCGACGAAGGCCGCCTTCGCCTTGGACTTCACCGGCTCCGCCGCGATGTCGAACTTCGACTTGTACATCGCAATGTTGTCGAGCTTCTTGTCCTTGATGGAGCGCTTCACGATCGGACCACCCTCGTACTCGGGCTCGTTGACGAAGCGGTTGTCGTCGCCGGGAACGACGGTCATGTCGTTCGACAGCGGCGCGTCGCGAGCCTTGTCGTACATGTCCGCGTAGAGATCGCCGGCCTTCGAAGACGCCTCGACGACGATGCGCGACGCGAAGGCCTCCGCGCGGTCCTTCCAGTCCTTGGTGCAGCCCCTCGTCGGATCGGTGTCCTCACCGAGGCAGATGACGCGCAGGTAGCCGTCGTAGGCCTTCTGGTTCAGCTCGTTGCGCTCCTTCAGGTAGTTGACGAACTTCGTCTGGAAGTACTTCTGGATGTCCATGAGGTCGCCGTTCCCCTTGTACGCGGGGAACTTCACCTCGTTGGCCTTCACGTAGTCCTTGTCGGCGAAGTAGATGTACGCCTCCGCGACGGCCGAATAGGCGTTCTCGCGGATCTTCGAGTTGGTCGGGTTGTCCTTCGCCGCCGACTCGATCTGATCGAACAGCTTGTCGCGGCCGTCCTTCCAGTCGGCCTTGATCGCGCCGTACTGCGCGTCGGCGCCGTTGGTCTGCTTGAGCGCTCGATAGGCGCGGCCGAGCATCGCGCGGACGTGGAGCTTCTCGTCGAGACGCGCGTCGGGGTAGTTCTTGATGAACTTGTCGAGACGCTCCTGCCCCTTCGACCACTCCTCGCGCACGATGTAGTGCTCGCCGATCGCGAGGAAGATCTGCCGCGCCTGGTCCTTGCGCTTGGCGCCGAACATGCGATCGAAGACGTTGCTGTTCTTGATCGCTTCCTCTTCCTGGCCGAGGCCGAGGCGGAGGACGACGGCGTTGGAGAGCGCCGAGGCGCGCTGCTCGTCGACGTACTCGCGCGCGACCTCCTCGTTCTTCTTGCCCTGGTACTTCGCGGGGTGATCGGCGCGCTCCTTGTCGACCTTGTCCATCGCGAGCTCGAGGAGCTGCGGGATGTTCGCGTCGGTCGCGGCGTACTGCTCGTAGTAGTCGGCAGCCTTGCTGTAGAGGGCGATGCGGCGGTAGTCCTCCGCGAGGTCGAACAAGGTCATCCGGTAGGTCTCGCGCCCCTTCCAGGACTTGTGTTCGAGGATCTTGTGCTCGCGGAGATCCATCGCGCGCTTGATCTTCGACGCGCGCTGGTAGTTGAGGGCCGCGTTGTAGAGGTAGATGTCGCCGCGGGTCTCGCAGGCGCTCGCCTCCTCCTTCGCCGCCGGCTTCTTGCTCGCCGCCGCCGTCGCGCGCGCGTCGGCCTCGGCCTTGGCGAGCGCGCCGCTGCAGACGTCGTCCGAGAGCTTCACGAAGCGATCGGCCGCGTCCTCGTACTTCCCCTGCTTCGCAAGGTCGTTGGCCTTGATGGCGTCGAGGTCGGCCTTCGACGAGTGCAGGCGATCGCAGAGGTTGGCCGAGGTGTCGAGGAACTCCTTGGCCTTCTTCTTGTCGCCCTTGAGGCGGGTCGCGATCTTCCCCTCGTCGCAGTAGAGGCCGATGAGCTTCTCGACCTCGTCGCTCATGAAGGTGCCGCAGCCGGAGCGCGACGGCTCGGCGTACATGTAGATGCGCGCGAGCGACTCCATGTACATCTCGGCGTCGCGCACGCCCGAATCGCCGTCCGGGTACGAGAGCGCGATGTCGCGGAACGCCTCGGCCGCCTCGTCCCAGTGCTTCGCGTCGAAGTACATGAACGCGCGCTGGTGCTTGATCTCGACGAGCTTGTCGAGATCGTCAGCGTACGTCTTCGACGACGGCTCGGGCTTGACGTAGCAGACGAAGCGATCGAAGGCGCCGATGATCTTCTTCTGGTTCTCGTCGATCGCGACGGGCGCGTTCTTGGCCTTGGCCGAGGCCTCCGCGACCTTCTTCGCGTCGGCGATCGAGCCCTTGCCGGCGCTCTGCGTCTTCTCTTTTTCCTTGTACTTCTGCGCGTACTCCTGGTCGTAGCAGAGCACCGACGCGAACGCGGCTTCACCCGCGGTGGGGCCGTTGGGGTCCAGCGCGACGACCTCGTCGAACGCGGGGCCGCACTCCGACCAGCGCTGCTGGCCGTAGAGGAGATCGGCGTACGCGTACTTGATCTTCGGGATCGACGGCGAGTCCTCGGGGTTCTTGACGTTGAACTTGTAGCCGTCGAACGTCTTGAACGTGCTGAGGATCAGCTTGAACACGTCGAGCGAGGAGTTGATCGCCTCCTTGTTGCACGTGCCCGGCCGGAGCTTCGGGTTGCGCTCGAGCTTGTCCTTGTCGGGCGGGCAGCCGAGATCGCCGAGCGCCTCGTACTCCCACGCGATAGCGTGCTCCGAGAGCAGCCACGCCGTCTGGTTGCCGCAGGCGACCTTCTTGTCGTCGGGGTTCGCCCCGTCGCGATAGGAGCTGAAGGTCCGGACGAGGTTGGCGAGCTCCGCCTTGATCGCCGCCTTGTCCTTGGCGTTGATGTTGATCGTCGCCTCGGTGATGCGCGTCTCGTAGAAGCACGCGTTCACCGGGTTCAGGCCCTTGAGCTCCTGAAACAGCTTCTTCGCCTCGGTGGGATGGGCGCGCGCCAGGTACTCCTCGCCGAGCTTGTCGAGCGCGCCGATGGTCTTGTCCTTCTGGCCGCCGTTGACCTGCGAGAAGAAGCCGTAGGCCTCCTCCGCCTTGCCGTACTCGGCGTAGACGGGGATGAGCTCGCGGCGCGCCTCGTCGGCGATCTTCTCGGCCTTCGGGACCGTCGGGTACTTTTGGGCCATGTCGATCGCGGACTTGAAGGCCGTGACCGCGTCCTTGTATTGACCCAGGTTCCAGTACGCGAAGCCCTTCTTGTACTGGGCGTACATCCACTGCTTGTTCTCGGGCGGCGGACCGGCCTTGATGACGCGGTCGTAGGCCTCGAGCGGGATCGTCCACTCCGCGCGGCCGTTGAGGGCCTCGTCGAAGTAGAGATCACCGAACGCGATGTAGGCGGCGCTCACGTACTTCGACTGGGGGTACTTCTTCACCAGCTCGAGGTACGTCTTGAGCGCGTTCTCCTTCGACTCGCGCTCGCGCTTCAATTGAGCCTTGTCGTTCGGGTCGGTCGCCTTCTCCGACTCGTACTCGAACGCGAGGTAGTAGAGCACCTCGTCGTTCTTCGGGTAGTCGGGGTGCTTGTCGACGATGTAGCGATAGAGCGTGACGACGCGCTCCTGCGACTTGTCGCGGAGGAAGTTCGCGCGATCACGCTTCTTCCTCAGATCGTCGGTCGGGCGCTTGTTGCGCTCGGCGAGGCCGATGTCGGTCGTCAGCTGCAGCGCCTCGTTCTCCTTCATGCGCTCGAGCTCGTAGTAGGACTCGGCGAGGCGTCGCGAGAGCGTGACGTGCTTCGGGTCGGAGACCCTGGTCTTCTTGAGCTGCTCCTCGGAGAGGACGATCTCCTGCATGAGCGCCGTCTCGATCTTGTTCGAGAGCTGCGGCGACGGGCGCTCGGCCTTGAGGTCGTCCTTCGGCTTGTCGAGGGTGGTCTTCTTCTCTTTGGTCTTCTGCGTCTCTTCGAGGAAGACCGCGCCGCGCTTCTGAGGCGTGCCGCGCTTGAGGCCGGGGCCACCCGGGCACTGGTTCAAGATCGACTTGGCCTGCCCGGAGATGCACTCGTTCGCGCTAGCCGGCAGCCAGCTCGACGACGACGACGACGCCTCGGGCTTGGTCTGGCCAAAGGCGACGCTCGATGAAAACAGCGCGATCGCGGCGGAGGTGACCGCCGCGGTTCCCAGCCATCGCTTGTTCACGTCTCAGCTCCTCCCGCCGCAGATGCTCACGACGCGCTGCCGATAGAACCCGAGCTCGTCGCGCCAGTACTCGCCGTCGAACGGCCAGAGGTAGTGCTCCTCGTCGGCCTTGACGTCGCCGAGCCCCTTGAGCGCGGTCTGCTGCTGCTTGATCGCCGCGGCCTTGGCCTCGCCCATCTTCTCGAGCTGACCGCGCTCGCCCGCGAGGATGTCGATCAGCATCGTCTGAACGTTGCCGAGGTGCTCGTCGAGCTCGTCGACGGCGCGAAGGAAGCGGCCGCGCGCCAGCGTGCCGGCCTTGGTCTGCGCCTCGGCGAGCGCGTTCTCGAGGATCGTGGCGAGCTCGCCCGCGAGCGCGGAGCTGCGCAGCGGGGCCTTGGCCTCCTTGAGGCGCCCCTGCTCGGCCTTGATCAGCTTGATGTACTCGAGGTGGCGCAGCAGCTCGCGATCGCCGAACGCGCCTTCGACGACCGGCTTGATGACGGCGCCCTTGTCCCCCTCGAGCTCGCGGGCCCTCTTGGCCTCGACCTCGTTGAGGAAGCCGAGGCACTTCTTGGCGTCATCGGCGCCGAGGTCGGCGACCTGCCCGTTCTCGTCGGGCAGGGGGCCCGGGCAGCGGTTGGCGAGGACGTCCTTGAGGCCCTTCTCGACCGGGTCGTACTTCTTGACGAACTTCGCGACGACGATCTTCGCGTTCTCGTACTGGCAGTTCGAGAAGTAGATGATCGCCTTGAGGAACTCCGCCTCCGGGTAGAAGGAGTGGGGGAAGTAGGGCGACTCGATCGTGTGGATGTTGCCGAGCGCGTGCGGGTAGTCGGAGGCCATGAAGTAGCCCCACGACTCCTCGAAGAGCGCGTCGAGCCAGTACTCGCTCGCGACGTCGACCTTGTTCCAATAGAGGATCGCGGCGTTGAGCTTGTCGGGGTCCGGGACGAACTCCCCCTCGCCCGTCTGCTTGATCGACGCCGAGTAGTACGCGCGCGCCAGCGAGAGGTTCGCGAGGTCCTTGTAGCGCTGGGCGTCGTCGGCGAGCGACGGGTTCTCGTTCAGGTGATCGATGATCCTCTGGAACGCCGCGACGGCGGGACCGACCTTGCCCTGACGAACGGAGCTGATGCCCGTGAAGAACTGCGCCTGCGCGTAGTACCTCGTGTCGGGCTTCACCATCGAGAAGAGCTGGGCCGCCTTGGGATAGTCCCCCTTGCGGTACCTGTAGCGGCCGTAAAGGTAGTAGAGCTGCGCGAGAAGATCGGGCGAGCCCTTCGCGGTCGCGCGGACCTGATCCTCCGAGTACTTGCCGAGGTGGCCGATGATGTCGGCCGGCTCGGGGAGCTGCGTCGCGAGGCGCGCGAGCCAGCCGAGCGTCTTCTCGAAGTCGAGATCCTTGGGGTTCTTGGCGATCTCGTAGAAGTACGTGTAGGCGGCCTGGTAGTGCTCGAGGTGGTAGAGGGCGACGGCGAGCCAGTACTTCGCGTGCTGTCGGTTGCCCGCGTCGTCGGTGTTGCCCTGCAGCACGTTGTGGAAGCCGACGGCGGCCTCGCCCCAGCGTTCCTGATCGAGCGCCTTCTTCGCCTTCTGGTACTCGGGGGACGGCGTGCCCGCGGTGACCTCCTCGCCGCCGGAGTCCTCGGCGTCGTCGACGTTGCGGGTGGGCTTGGCGGAGGTCGTGGACTTCGCGGCCTTGTCGTCCTTCTTGGCCTTGTCCTTCGGCTCCTCTTTCTTGTCCTTCGGTTTCGACCCCTTCGGGGCGGCGAAGCCACTCGAGGCCAGCAGGCCGAGCATCGTCGAGAAGAGCAGAGAACGACCCCAACGCGTTCGCATGGCGACCCCTTCGTGTTTGACGGCGCGAGTGCCGGATCCTTGGCGGCCTCGCAAACCCAGTTCGCTTCGCCCGAAGCGGCTCCGCGCGCCCGCCCCTTCGAAAGAAGGCGCGGGCCGAGGAGAGCTCCCGACGCGCGACGCCGCCGATTCCGTGTGAATCTCGGCGACCGACCGCTCGAAACCCCAGAAAAACTGCCTCGGGGAGCGCGATGTTAGGAGGTGGCTTCCGACGATGTCAACCGGAACCTCACCCCCCTAGCGCTCAAATTCCCGGTACGTTTGCGGCAAGGCATGCGAGGTTTCGACCACGCGGTGCAGCTTCGATGGGACGGTCGCCGTCCAGCGGCCACGCAAAGTTCCGCCGGGGCTCGAAGAAGGGCCCATGCGTGCTCCCTGTTGACGCGATCGTCTCTTGCCGAGTAGCGTGGCGGACCGCAGTTGTGCCGGTGTTCGCACCCTTCTTGCGGCCGGCGCGGGGAGCGCTTGCGCAAGGGCGCGGCCTCGAGCTCGGAGCCGTGTTCCTCTGGAACGGCGCCGAGCGCGTGGAATCGCGGTGCCGAGCGCACGTCACTCGATCCCTTCGACCCGTCGACGAGGAGCCGGAGCCACGTTCATGAAGCGTTACGTCGCAGCCGCAGCCATCTTCTTCGGTATGGTCGGGTCCTTGCAGATCGGCTGCTCGTCGAGCGGGGTCGGAGACCCTTGCACGCCCGAGTCGGAGTTCGACGTGAGCGGCGGTGGCGCCACCGTCACCGACCTCGCCATCGACCTCAATTCCACGCAGTGCGACACGCGCGTCTGCCTCGAGCACTACTTCCAGGGGCGCGTCACCTGCCCGTACGGCAACGGCCAGGCGACGGGGCAGGCGACGGCCGGCGCGCAGTGCACGCCCGTCGATCCGAACAAGTACCCCGGGCTCTACACGCTCGACGGGACGGTGAGCGGCACCCTTTGTTGTCCGGTCGTCGGCGGCGTCCTGGACGACGCGGGCCAGGTCCAGCAGACGCCGATCAACAAGCCGGTCGAGGCGCAGTGCTCGGGCCGCACGGTCAGTGACTCGGTCTACTGCACCTGCCGCTGCGACGTGCCGTCGACGGTCGACAAGTCGACCGTGAACCTCTGCAAGTGCCCGAGCGACTTCGTCTGCTTGCCGCTGTTCACGAACCCCGCGCTCCCGCTCGGCAAGCAGGGCTCCTACTGCGTGCGCAAGTCGCAGTCGAACCTCACCGCGGACGCCTCGGAGCCGACGATCACGGGCGCCTGCGGAACCGACAAGACGCGGCCGACTCCTTGATCGGGTCGCTCGCGCGCGCCCCCGGTGGCGCCGCCGAGGAGATCGTGGCCCAGCGGCTCGCCGCCGCGGGCTGGACGATCCTCGCGCGGCGCCTTCGCGTTGGGAGGCTCGAGATCGACATCCTCGCGCAGCGTGACGACATCGCGGCGATCGTCGAGGTGCGCGGCCGGCGCGCCGGGACGAGGGTCGATCCGCTCGACTCGATCGGCGGGCGCAAGGCGGCGCGGCTCGCGATGGCCGCGCGCGCGCTGTGGTCGCAGCGCTTCGCGACCGACCCGCGGGTGCGCGTGCTGCGCATCGACATCGCCGGCGTGATCTTCGGCGCCGACGGCGCGGAGGTCGAGATCGTTCAAGGCGCGATCGAGGCGTGAGGCGTGGCGGGGCGCGCGCGTCGCGCCGGATCACTTCGCGTCGAGCTCGGCCTGCATCGAGCCGCGCAGGGTCTCGAGCTTCGCGACGAGCTCGGCGTCGACGTTCTTCGACTTCGCGCTCGAGATCGCGCCGTCGAGCGTCGAGATATCGCCGGCCTGCCGCTCGCGCAGCTTCTCGACCATGGTGGCGAAGACTTCGAAGAAGTCCTGCAGCTCGTCCCCCTTGCGCAGGCCCCCTTGCAGCACGAGCTTGCCGTCGCCCACCTCGCGCAGCAGGCGCTTCATCTTGAAGATCGGCCCCGCGACCTTGTGCGTGAAGACGATGCCCGAGAGGCCGACCAGCACCACGAGCAAGCTGAGCACGCCCGCGAGCGAGAGGAACAGCAGCCTGCGCTGGTGCTCGATCGCGAGGTGCTGATCGGCCATCCCCTTCTCTTGCTCGTGGAGCAGCCGGTTCTGCTCTTCGAGGGCCTTGCGGCTCGCATCGAGCTCGGCGGCCCGCCTGGTGATGGCGTCGATCTGCTCCTTGTTGATGCTCGCGACCGACTCGAGGACCAGCGGCTGATCGCCGTAGTTCGTCTTGGCGAACATCTCCATGTTCGTCTTGAGCGCGTTCGCCTGCTTGATCGAGTCGTCGCCGGCGACGGTGGCGGCCTTGCCGATGCGGACCGCTTCGTTGGAGATCTCGAGGGTCTTCGACGACTGCTCGTACAGCTCGCCGCCGAGCGCGACGGTCTTGGTCGTCTGGAGGTAGAGGATGCCGCCGAGCGCGAGGGATATGGCGACCGTGAGGCCGACGATGTAACCGGTGTATTTGAGCTGGAACCTCGAATCGAGCAGGTAGTTCCTCGCGGAGCGCTTGAACTTGGGCGCGGCGGGCGCGGCGGCGGACAGCGTCAACGTGGCCTCCTGGGTTCGAATCACCCGTCTCGAATCGGAGCGCGGGAAGGTCCGCTGCTCCGGGGACGCGATGCCGAGATCGAACGGGCGCACCGCGAGACACGGCGCTGCGAGCCTAGGCTCACGGCTTGGCGGTGGCAAAATCGTTGGCGAGCTTCTCGGCCAGGTACTTGATGAGATCGTCCTCGTCGGCCTTGGAGGGCGAGGTGACCCCCGGAAGCGCCGCGTTGCGCGCCGCGGTCGCCTTGATGTCTCGCGTGTGGGTCTGGATGACGAGGTTCATGCTGACCTTCATCTGACCCCCTTCGTACTTGATCGGATCGACGGTGAGCTGGAGGAGATAGCCGTCGAGCTTCTCCTTGTTGACGATGTCGGTCATCTCCCGGGGGCTCGTGCTCCCCATCGGAGCGACCTTGAAGCGGGACATCGTCTGCAGCTTGCAGCGGACCTCTTTGTCGACGAGCGGCTTGATGTCCGCGTCGGGGCGGTTCGTCTTGTTCCCGATCTCCACGCCCACGTAGTACTTCGGCGTGCCCTTGGCGGGCGGGGTCGGGCACTGCAGCTGCACCGACGCGCCGCCGAGCGCGCGGACGCTCGCGGCGACTTGGTCCTTGACCTTCGCGTTCTTGTCCTTCGCGTGGTCTTTGAGGCACGTCTCGACGCCGGGCTTCTTGAGCTTGCCGAGCGCCGCGGCGCACGCGATGCGAACCGACTCGATCTCCTCGTCGTCGTCGAGGCACGAGCAGAGCGGCTTGACCGCCGCCGCGTCGTCGCTGGTGCCTAGCGCGAGCGCCGCGGTGATGCGGGTTCGGTAGTCGGTGCTCTTGCGGAGCTTGTCCGCCATGTCGGCCGTCTTGGCCTCGGCCGACACGTCGTGGACGATGGTGACCCCGGCGAGCAGCGCCGCGAGCGTGAGGGTGAGGACTCGCGAGCCGCGCCGCAGGATCGCGACCGCGCCCCTCGTTGTCTGCGGCTCGAGCGAAGGCGTGCGTGCGAGACGCGGGCGCTTCGGCATTGGAACAATGTTATCACGAGGGTCGTCGTCCATGGACGTTCCTTCGAGCGACGAGAGGCGGTGCGTGGGTCGTCGGCAAGGGGTTCGCTCCGTTCGACGGCGGAGGGGCCGGCTGATTCGAGCCGTGTGGTTCGCCGCATGGTTTGCGGCCTTCGCCGCCCTCGTCACCAACGCCGCCGCGTCCCCTCGGGTGCGCGTCGTCGCGACAGCGAAGCTGGAGGTACGCGGGGCGCAGACCGAGTCCTCCGCGAAGGTCTTCGGCAAGCTGCTCGACGACGCCGGCGCAGGCATCGGCGGCGCGAGCGTCTTCGTGTCGATCGCGCGAGCGAGCGCGCCAGGCACGCCGATCGCGCTCCCCGCGCCGACGCCGCCCGACAAGCTCGTCGGCAGCGAGCTACAGCTGACCACCGGCAGCGACGGCTCGTTCGCGGTCGATGTCGCGCTGAGTGCCGAGCCCTACCTGGTATCGGTGCGCAGCGAGCGGACAGCGTGGGCGTCGGCGGCGAACGAGACGCTTCGCCTCGAGCCCGGCAAGGAGCCGGTGGACCTGTCATTCCCGGCCGCGCCCGCCGCACCTTGGGTGATTGATCTCGAGGCCGATCGCATCGCGTTCAAGGTGCGCGTGACCTCGGAGGGGATCGAGCAGGACGGCTTCGCGATCGTGTTGAAGGACGGCGACCGCGAGATCGCACGGGCGACGAGCGTGCAAGGCACGGCGGCTTTCGAGCTCGCGACGTCGACGCTCGGACCGCCCGGCACGCGCGAGCTCGCTGCGTCGTTCGCTGGAGCACCCGGCTTTCAGGACGCGAAGGCGGTCGCGATCGCGCGGTGCACGGCGGTCGCGCAGCTGGTCGACGTGCACCCCGAAGACCCCGCGGGCGGCGTCGCGGCCGAAGGGATCGCAATCATCGGACGGGTGCGGAGCAAGGGGGGCTACCCCGCCTCCGGCATCGTCGAGGCGCTGCACGGGCTCGACCGCGTGGGCGCCGCCAAGGTCGAAGGGGGCGACTTCCGACTCGTCGCGCGCTGGCGCGCGGAGAAGGAGGAGACGACCCCGTTGACGCTGCGTTTCACAGCATCGCGCGACGAGTGGATCGCCGACGCGGCGGTGATGGACTTGCGCGTACGCGTGAAGACGCCAGGGCCCTGGCGCCCGATCGGCGCGGCGATCGCCGGCGTCGCGTTGGTGCTGGTGTTGGTCCGCAGCCGCCGGCCGCCGAGGCTCCCCGACATCGGCCGCGACGCCCCGCCGGCCGACGAGGTCGTGCGCATCTCGAAGCGCGCGCGCGCCCCCAAGGTCATCGAGATCACGGTCCGCGATCGCCGTCGCAAGACGCCCGTCGTCGGCGCGCGCGTGCGTGTCTCGCGCCCCACCGCGACGACGGTCGAGTCGATCGGCGAGGGGACCACCGCCGAGCTCGGCCGGCTGCGGCTCACGCTCGCCTCGCCGGTGCGCACGGGCGACCAGCTGTTGCTCACGCATCGCGCTTTCTTGCCGCTCGGCGTCGAGGTGCCGAAGGCCGCGGAGCTGGAGCTGCTGATGACGAGGCGCCGCGACGCGGTGCTCGACGCGCTGTTGCAGTGGGCGCGCGGCGCGATCCGCGGGCGCCTGCCGCACCAGCCGACGCCGGCCGACGTGCACAGCGCCGCGGCCCGCGAGCTCGCACCGCCGGTTCGCGAGGCCGCCAGCGATTGGAGCGACGCCGTCGAGCGCGCGGCGTTCGGCGAACGCGAGCTCGACGAGCGCGAGCAGCGGAGGGTCCAGCAGCTCGAGGATCGGACGCTGATCGCGCATGTCCCGCCGCCGCCGCCTCCTCCGCCGCCGCCGCCGCCGCGTACACGCGAGTAGCGGACGGCTTCGGCAACGGCATCGGCAACGGCTTCGGCAACGGCATCGGCTTCGGCATCGGCTTCGGCATCGGCTTCGGCATCGGCATCGGCATCGGCATCGGCATCGGCACCGGCTCCGGCTCCGGCTCCGGCTCCGGCTCCGGCACCGGCTCCGGCATCGGCACCGGCTCCGGCATCGGCACCGGCTCCGGCATCGGCACCGGCTCCGGCACCGGCTCCGGCTCCGCCGCTCCGGACTTCGCCTGGATTTCTCCACGCGGCGCGCGCGAACGCCTTGCGCGAGCAGGAAAGCCCAGCCGAGCCGTTTCGGGCTTGGGAAGGCGAGTGGGCAGCCTTATGCTGCGCGCCGGACCGCCGGCTGGGCCGACGACGCCTCGTATTCGCGTCTCCGCCCCTCGCCGCCGCCCTTGCGGCGACGCCGTCGTTCGTCAAGGAGCGAAGCGAACCTCCCATGAGCCCGATCGTCCTAGTCCTCATCGCGGTCGTAGCCGTCGCGATCGTCTACTTCCTCTTCCTCCGGAAGCCGGCTGCCCCCGAGCTGCCGGCGAAGCCCGAGCCGAAGAAGCTCGAGCCGGCGCGAGAGCAGCCCGCGGAGGCGAAGGCGAAGCCGCCGAAGAGGCCCGCGGCCGAGGTGGCCGACAAGGAGCAGGAGCGGCGCGAGGCTCAGAAGCCCGCCGAGGCGGCTAAGCCGGCCGCCAAGAAGGAAGAGAAGCCGGTCGTCGAGGCGAAGGCGCCCGAGAAGCCGGCCGCCAAGGCGATCGACGAGGAGTTCGGCAAGCCCGTCGTCCTCGACCCCGCCACGCTCCGCAAGGGGCTCTCGCGCACGCGCGGCGGGATGATCGCGCGCCTCGCCGATCTCATTCGTGGGCGGCGCGAGATCGACCCTGCGCTCTTGGCCGAGCTCGAGGAGGTGCTCCTCACGAGCGACGTCGGCGTGAAGACCACGCAGGCGCTCGTCCAGCGGCTGCACGCGCGGCTCGAGAACAAGGAGCTCGGCGACGCCGACAAGGTGTGGGCCGCGCTGCGCGCCGAGGCGGAGGCGATCCTCGGCACCGGCGGCCGCCTTCGGCTTCGTCAGAAGCCCGAGGTCGTGATGGTCGTCGGCGTGAACGGCTCCGGCAAGACGACGACGATCGGCAAGCTCGCCGCGAAGCTGAAGGACCAGGGCAAGGTCGTCGTGCTGGGCGCGGGCGACACCTTCCGCGCGGCGGCCGTGCAGCAGCTCGAGGTGTGGGGGGAGCGCGAAGGGGCCAAGGTCGTCAAGGGGAAGGAGGGGGCCGATCCGAGCTCGGTGCTCTTCGAGGCGGTGAACGCGGCCAAGGACGCGAACGCCGACGTCCTCCTCTGCGACACGGCAGGCCGGCTCCACACCAAGACGAACCTGATGGAGGAGTTGCAGAAGGTTCGCCGCACGATCGGCAAGGCCCTCGACGGCGCGCCGCAAGAGACGTTGCTGGTGCTCGACGCGACCAACGGTCAGAACGCGCTCGAGCAGGCGAAGCAGTTCAAGGAGGCCATCGACATCACCGGCGTCGTGCTGACGAAGCTCGATGGAACGGCGAAGGGCGGCGTCATCCTCGCGATCGCCGACGAGCTGAAGCTGCCGGTCCGCTACATCGGGATCGGCGAGCGGGCGGCCGATCTGCGCGAATTCGACGCCGCGGAGTTCGTCGAGGCGCTCTTCGCCGGGCGCGACGCGATTTCGACCGAAGCGGCATAATCCATCCCCTTGCCAGCGAGGTCGTCGTCACGTAGGACCGATTTCTCTCGTTGTTTCATGCTTCGGGAGCGGCGCGCGTCCTCACGGGGCGCACGCCGTGAATGTTGTTGAAGGGACGAAAACGCGCGTGTTAGAGTCCGCGGCCGTTCATCGGCGTCGGTTTTCACGAGCGGTTCTGAGCACGAAAGTCCCTTCGGCCCTTGCCGCGGGGCACGTCGACGGAAGGGGAGCGCTGCTGCCTCGCCGATCGTCGAGCGAAGTTCACCGGCCCGGGAAGTTTCGAGCGGCGCGGGTGGCGGGCTCAGGCCCCGTGAATGGCCCTGGACGTATCGAGGGTCGTAGATCCGAAATCGCCTCTTCGCCGGCGCGACGTCGCGCCGAGTAGGCCTGGCAGTCACGGATTCGCTGGTTTCACGATTCGCCGCCCTGCGTGGGCGTGGGCCTTGCGCTCGAGAATACGGAAGGATTCGCGATGAAGCAGTCTCCGCTGAAGCTCCTCCTGGTGGCGGCGCTCGTGGCGCTCCCCTCGACGGCCTACGCGCAGAAGAAGACGGACAAGGGCGACTCGTCGAAGACCGACCAGCCCTCGACCGGCGACGACACGGGCGTGCCGGGAGGCGGGCTCGGCGGCGGCGGGACCGGCGGCGGCGGGACCGGCGGCGGAGGAGCCGGCGACGCCAACTCGCCCGACAGCTTCATCTGCCAGGCGAACCCGGAGGCCTGTCAGGTCCCGAACCTGATCAAGGAATACGCCGCGAAGGATCTCAAGGACTCGCAGGTCTATGCGGTTCAGCAGATCTACGCGCTGCGCCGCCACCGCGTGGAGATCTCGCCGTACTGGAGCGCGACGCTGAACGATCAGTTCGTGTCGCACGCCGCGCCGGGGCTCTCGATCAACTACTACGTCACCAACGTCCTCGCGGTCGGCCTCAACTTCAACTACTACCAGCCGTTCAACGCGGACGCCGAGTTCAACAAGTTGAATCGCGAGGCCACGCGCCTCGCGGTGCCGATCAACGACTACAACTACGGCGCCAACCTGAACTTCACGTACGTGCCGCTGTACGGGAAGTTCGCCGGCTTCGGCGACTTCATCTTCCACTGGGACGGCTACATCGTCGGCGGCATCGGCGCCATCTCGACGCGCCCGGTCGCGGTCGTCGACCCGGAGAACCGCAACTTCAATTGGAAGACGAAGGTCGCGTTCAACGGCGGCGTCGGGCTGCGGGTCTTCTTCAACCGCTGGCTCGCCGCGTTCCTCGAGGTCCGCGACTACGTCTACAACGAGCAGCTCGAGGACACGAGCGTGACGGGCAAGCCGTACGTCTCCGGACCGAACATCACGGGAACGGTGCGTGACCCGAACACCTGGTACGGCCAGAACTCGCTCACGAACGCCGTCCAGGCGCAGTTCGGAATCAGCATCTTCCTGCCGTTCACCTGGACCTACAGGCTCCCGAAGTGAGGACGAGGCGAGACATGGCGCGGAATCGGAAAGTCACTGCCATGAAGAAGCTCTTCGCCGGCCTCGCGATCGGCGCCGCGGCGGGCGCCGCGATGTTCGTGTCCACGAACGAGGCGTCCGCGCAGGAGATCCAGCTCACCGGCCCGCTCGCGCACGCTCCGGCGGCGCGGCACCTGCGCCTCCATCGCGAAGGGCGCATCGAGATCGCGCCGTCGTTCTCGGCGACGCTCCTCGACGAGTACCGACGCACGCTGCTCGTCGGCGCGCGCGTCAACTACGGCATCACCGACTGGCTCGCCGTCGGCGTGTGGGGCGCGTTCCAAGGCGCGGGGTTCTCGACGAGCCTCGCCAACCAGATCGACGCCAACGCGCCGCGCAACGCCGGTCTGGTGAAGCAGAACGTGAGCCCGAACGCCGGCCAGGGGGAGTTCCAGAAGCAGGTCGGAGAGATCAGCTACATGGCGATGCCGCAGATCACGGCGATCCCGTTCCGCGGCAAGCTCGCGCTCTTCCAGTCGGTCTTCGCGGACGTCGACGCGTACGTGTTCCTCGGCGCCGGCGTCGTCGGCACCAAGGAGCGCGCCGACTGCACCGACGTCGTCTCGTGCGCGCAGAACCACGATCTCCAAGCGCAGAATCACATCGCGCCGACGTGGGGCCTCGGGTTCGACTTCTATCTGAACAATTGGCTCGGGCTCGGGCTCGAGTACCGCATGGTGCCCTTCGCGTGGAACCGGGCGGGGTTCGACATCCGGGGCCAAGACGCCAATGGCAATCGGACGTCGTCGGGCGCGTACCCGGACGGCCAGGTCACCTCCGCCGACGCGACCTACCGCTTCAACTCGATGATCTCGATCTACCTCGGCTTCTCCTTCCCGCAGCAGCCCAAGATCACCGACTGAGCTCGGACGCTGCGTTGCCATCGGAGCCCTGGCCGTCCGCCGGGGCTCCGGCGTTTTTGTGCGCCGCGACGGTGGGCGAGTCAGCCGCGGCGCACGACGCCGTCGACCACGTCGAAGCCCCGTGGCAGCGCGCCATCGAGCTTTTCGCGCAGCTCCTCGGGGACGGGCCACGCCTGCGCGGCGAGCCCCTCGGCGATTCGGTTCCTCGTGCGAACGGCCTCCTCGCGGAGGTAGGCCTCGATCGTGGGGCGCGCCGCCTCGGCGTCTTCTTGCGCGAAGAGCGTGCTGACGGCGTGGAAGCGGGTGGGCTCGTGCACGTCCTCGAGGAAGCGCTCGACGGCCGGGCGGATGCGAGAGTCCTTGAGCTCTTCGAGCGTCGCGATGAGCTGGATCTTCGGATCCGGGTTGCGATCGTACTCGGTGTCCCAGCGCGCCAGCAGCTCGAGCACCT
>JAJXTK010000013.1 GCA_021783935.1 Myxococcales bacterium
GTCGCGTCGGCCATGGCGTCGACGCGCACGGCGAGCGCGAGGGCCTCGTCGTCGCGCCCGATCGCCGCGAGGGCGAGCAGCCGAGGCTCGATCGACGCCGTCGCGCTCGAGGGGCACCGCCGGTCGGCGAGATCGAGCACGCGCAGCGCGCGATCGAGATTTCCGTCCGCGAGCAGCGCCGGGACTCGCGCGCGCGACGCCGCGGCGAGCTCGCAGGCGCCGAGCGGCTGCGGCGTCGGGGCGGCGCGCGGCGCGGGGGCGATCGGAGCGCCGCCGCACGCGGCGAGCGCGAAGAGAGCGGCGATGGCCGGCGTGCGCATCGGGGTCGTTCTAGCGAGAGTGCGCGTCGGCGGCGATCGGCGCGAGGCGATTCGGATGCCCTTCAGCGGCGCGCGACCTCGTCGCGGAGCTGGGCGGCCCGGGGGACCGTCGAGCGGAGCGGGCTCGGGCGCCCGGCTTCGCACGCGCGATGCTCGCCGTGATGTACTGGCAGGCCGTTGAGTTTCTCCGGAGCTGCCCGATCCTCTCCCGCGTGAACCCGAGACTTGCTGCGCGATCGACACGGCCTGCTGTCTGTCACAGATTCCGCGTGCCGCCCTGCCCTCCGTTCTCCAGCCCCGCCATCGGCCCCTCCGCCCGCACCGAGGGGGCGGTCCCATCGCTCGGCGGCAGCTCTCTGGTCCCGCGCCCCGAGGGCTCGGCGAGGCGGTCGGCGTTGGAGCGCGACGCCCCCGAGACGCCGTCACAGCTGCGCTCGTGGCTCGCCGTCGCAACGCCGTTCACCTGCGGGCGCACGCGCCAAGCGCGTTTGCGCCTGTCGCCTCGCGCGCTAATGGCATCGTCGATGCCGACCGCGATCCTCACGCGCCGCGAGCCCGTCGGCGGGGCGCTCCACCGCGTCGTGCTCGAGGTCGCCCCCGACGCCGCGCGCGCGCACGTGCACCACGGCCAGTACGTCGAGGTGCGCCCGCGCGAGCGGGACGCCAAGGGGCTCTTCGTCCTCGCGTCGTCGCCGGGCAGCCGCGCCTACGAGCTCGTGGTGAAGCCCGGCGGCGCGATGGCCGACCGGCTGCTCTCGATGCGCGAGGGGACGGAGCTCTGGGTGTCGGAGCCTCTCGGCCGCGGCTTTCCGCTCGAAGCGAGCCGGCATCGGCCCCTCTTGCTCGCGGCCACCGGCAGCGGGCTCGCGGCGGTGCTCTCGTGCCTGCGCGCGCGCGCGGCCGACGGGGACGGCGCGCGGACCTACCTCGTCTACGGCGTCCGCGAGCGGCGCGACGTGGCGCTCGAGCCCGAGCTGTCGGCCGCGCGCGCGGCGGGCATCGAGGTCGCGGTCTGCCTGTCGCGCGAGCACTCCGACGAGCCGGGCTTCTTCCGAGGCTACGTGCAGCACGTGGCCATGCGGCACGGCTGGGCGCTCGCCGACGGCAAGGTGTTCGCCGCCGGCAGCGCCGCGATGTTGGAGGGGATGCGCGAGCTGGCCCCCTCGCTCGGGCTGACCGCGGCCGACGTTTTCATAAATTCCTGAAGCAAATCGAAGAACTTCGTAATCTCAAGGGGTTGCGTTGTGGAAAGCCGCTGGCACCGAGGGGTCTCGGTGCTAGGTTGGCCAAGGATGGGTCGGTCTCGGACGAAGAGCGGAGCGACGCCGCCGGGCGGGAGCCTCCCCCCGCCCTCGACCGGTCCGACCTCCGGCGTCGTACGGGCCGCCCGAGCGCTCCCCCCCGAAGCCGACGACCCGCCGACCTCGACCCGCGAGGCGACGACCGACAAGCGCCGCCCCGGTCGCCGGGTCCGCGTCTCACCGAACGCGTGCCTCGAGCGGGCGCTCGGCGCCAAGACGCCGTCGGTCCGCGTCCGCTGGGCGCGCGCGGGGCTCGCGGGGGGCCCGTGCGATCTCGACACCCAGGCGATGCTGCTGCGGCAGCTCTATCTCGGCGAGCTCGAGCTCGGCGAGTATCGGCGCGCGCGCCTCGCGGCCGAGCAGATCGTGGCGCTCGGCGTGATGCCGGACGTCGCGCACCACGACGCCGGGCGCGCGTGCCAGGCGCTCGAGGACGCCGAGGGGGCGCTCGACCACATGCGCGAGGCGGCGCGCGTCTGCCCCGCCGAGCGGCGCTCGTTCCACCTCT
Organism: Myxococcales bacterium; assembly: GCA_021783935.1. Lineage (GTDB taxonomy): Bacteria > Myxococcota_A > Polyangia > Polyangiales > JADJMO01 > CAIXWQ01. The sequence continues at coordinate 2,130 of JAJXTK010000013.1, forward strand.
CGACGCTCGGCGCGCTGCTCTATGCGTACGGCCGCCCCGCCGAGGCGACCGCCGTGCTCGAAGAGGCGCTGAGGACGCCGGACGTGGCGGCGCCGCTGCTGCGCGCGCAGCTCGCGCTCGCGCGCCTGCGGGCCGAGAACGACGCGGCGGGCATCGAGGTCGCGTTCCACGAGCTGTTGCACGATCGCGCGGGCGAAGGGTACGGCCGCTTCGTGCTCGGGGAGCTCGCGGTGGCGCGCGGCGACCGACGCTCGGCGCAGCTGTTCCTCGAGGCGTTCCTCGCCAAGGCGAAGCGCGCGCGCATGGCCTCGCAGGCCGCGCTCAAGCCGGAGATCGATCGGGCGACCGAGCTGCTCGGCCGGCTCGTCTGGAACTGACGGCCGCGCCTTCGGCGCTATGCTCTTCGAGGTGCGTGCGATCGCCGCCTCGGTGCTCGTCTTCGCCGCGTGCGCGCGGCGCGAGGACGCTCCGATCGAGCGAGCCCCGGAGCAGCGCCCGAACGTCGTGCACGCCGAGCCGGCGGAGCTCCCGGTGGTGCGCACGCGGCAGGAGCTCGCGCGCGCCGATCGCCAACGCGCCGTCGTCGAGGGGGTCTACGAGATCGCGCCGCTCGCGGGGGGCGAGGACACGCAGCCCGCGGCGGTCGTTCTGGTCGACGGCACGCGCGTCGTGCGCGCCCTCCGCCCCGTCCCCGAGGAGCTGGCGTTCGACCGGCGGCGCGTGCGCGCGATCGGGACGGTGAGCGTCGGTCCACCCGACGCGAGGACGCAGGCGCTCGGCGGCCCGCGCGTGCTGGCCGAGAGGGTCGAGCTGCGGGCGGGCGAGGCGCCGATCACGCCGACGCCGACGTCGGTGCCCACGCCGCCGCAGGTGACGACGATCGCCGGCTTCGCGCCGCACCTCGATCGCTGGGTCGCGGTCACGGGCACGCTCGAGTCGCTCGCGCCGCTGGCGGACGCGGCGCGGGCCGACGCCGAGCTGCGGCTCGCCGACGGCGGGCTCGTGACCGTCGACCACGCCGTCGAGGCCGACTTCCGCCCCTTCGTCGGCCGGCTCGTCACCGCCATCGGACGCGCGTCGGTCACCGGGCGCGGCGGCGCGCTCTCGGTGCGGCTCGTCGGCGCCCGCGCCCCGTGCCTCGGCGTCGCGCCGCGCTGCGGGATGACTCCCTGAACGGGCGATTCACGCGCAGGCGAGCTTCTTTCGCCCCTCGGCGAACACGACCTCGATCTTGGAGTCCTCGCGCCCGACGACGAGGCCGACGCCGAACTTCACGTGCGAGAGGCGCTCGCCGACCGCGAAGGGCGCCCTGGGCGAGTAGGGGCGCACCTCGCCGCTCGCGCGCGCGAGCAGCGTCGCGTCGTCCATGGCGGGCGCGCTCGACGATCGCTCGGCGAACGGCCGGTCTCCGGCGGTGCGCGCGGCGGCCTCCTCGAGGAGCCCCTGCTCCAGCCGCCGGAGCAGGCGTCGCGCGCGGCGGAAGGCGTCGTCGGGCGCCTGCTGCCGAGCTTCGAGGAGGAAGACCGAGAGCGCCTCGAAGGCCGCGTGCAGATCGGCCTCGACCCTCGGAGCGAGCGCGTCGATGGCGCGCTGGTAGTCCTCGATCGCTCGCCCCTCGTCGACGCCGTGCGCCTCGATCTCGCGCGCGATGGCGAGCACGCGCAGGCGCGCGTCGGCGGGGTAACGATCGGCGAGCGCCGACCAAGCCTCGTCCACGGCGATCGTCGTGCCGCTCCCCTTGCGTTCGACGCACGCGAACAGCGCGCGATCATGAGGCTCGGCCCCGCGCTCGAGGGCGTCGAGATCGACGTCGTCGAAGAGCATGGCGCACCTATGCCACGACTCGCTGCGCGGGCTAAGGGCGAGCCCTGGCGCGCCCGGAGCGGCCGGCGCGGCGCCTGGCGAACGGCCGAGCCGACGCTCGACGCGCGCCGCGATCTCGCCCCCCTTCGACACGCGCACGCGGGCCGTACTAGATCGTCACGCTCGCATGACGCGCCCCCTTCGACTCCTCGCCCCCCTCGCCCTCGCCATCGCCGGCTCCTGCCTCGCGTGCCGCCAGCACGCCCCCGCGCCCGCCAAGCTCGATCCGCTCGCCCCCGCGGCCTCGATCGGCGCGATCGCGCTCCCCTCCTCGTCGCTGGGCCCAGCGCCCGCGGACGGCGCGCGCGTCTACGCGACGACGAGCGCGCTCTACGTCGACGGCGCCCGAATCGGCGACGGTCCGCGCCCCGAGGAGGGCTACCCCGCGAAGGATCGGCTCACGAGCCTGTCGCTCGAGATCACCGAGCTGTCGCGGCGGCTGTCGGGCAAGAGCGACGTGCTCCTGTACGCCGATCGGGGCCTGGACGGCGTCGCGCTCCTGCAGCTCGTCTACTCGGCCAAGGCCGCGGGGGCGAAGCGCGTGCTGTTGATGACGAACGGCCAGGCCGGCGTGCGCGCCGTCCCGATCGATCTCTCGGACCCCGCGCGCCGCTGCCCGCCGAGGCCGCCGGCTGCCGAGGGCTCGGGCATCGTGCGCACGCCTGAGGGGTGCGATCCGGGGCTCGCGCTCGGGCTCGTCGTGACGACCGACGGCGTCGTCGTCGTCGGCCAAGGGAGGCGCCTCGGCGTGGCGTGCACCCAGCCCGGCCCCGGCCTCTCGGTCACGGGGTTCGACGCGGCGCGCCTGCGCGCGTGCATCGCAACCGCGCACGTGGGCGTGCCCGCCTCCGAGAGCGACTCCGCGGTCACCGTCGCGCCGGCCGAGGGGGTGACGGTCGCCGACCTGGTGCGCGTGATCGACGAGCTGCGCGGCGGCGACGACGCGCGCTTCTCGACCTTCCGGCTCGGCAAGCCCTGACCCGTCGCCCGCTCAGGGGACGATCCAGACCGGGTTGGTGAAGCCGATCGCGGTCTCCATCCCCTTGACGACGCGGCCCTCGTCGAGGACCTTCGCGGTCGCGATCGCCACGAGCGCGAGCTTCCGGTCGACCTTGGGCACCGCGACGTCGGCGATCCACGTGTTCGCGGCCGCGGGCGCGCGCACGAGCGCCACGGCGAGCGCCTCGTGCCCGAGGAGCACCCGCAGCGTCGGCGCCGCGAGCCACGAGGTGAGCCGCACCGTCACGCGCGCGACGCCGCCTCCTCGCACGAGGTCGCCGATCTGCGCCCCGCCGACGTCGACGTCGAGCAGCGGCCCGCTCGTCACGATCGCGCGCCCGAGCTTGATCGCGCGCGCGACCGCCGCGAAGGGGCGGCCTTCGGGGCGCCACGCGGGCCCGACGCGCACGTAGGTCCGCGGGAAGCCCGCCCACGGGAATTGGATCCAGTGCGAGTCGCTCGATCCGGTCGCGACGTGCACGTCGCCGTGATCGAGCATGGTGACCCACTCGTCGATCATCGCCTCGACGGCGCTCGGGTTCGGCAGCTGGTAGCCGTTGAACACCTCGAGGGCGTCGTAGTCGCGCAGGTAGGGGACGATCCCACCGCGGCCGGCGCCCGCGAGCGCGTCGTAGCGCGAGAGCTCGAAGTAGCCGATCGTCTGGCCGATCCCCGTGCGCATGCGAGGGTGGTTCACCTGCAGGACGATCTCCTGCGCGCCGGCGAGCGCGTGGACGGCGCCGAACAGCTCGCGCGGGCTCGTCGGGCGCGTGCGCGGCACGGGCGCGCCGTCGGGCCACGGGTAGGCGTTGAAGTGGCCGAAATCGGTGGTGAGCTCGACCCCGGGCGCGCCGCGGAAGATCGGCTCGAGGCCGAGCGCCTTCGCCGCGGGCTCGTGCGAGTCGACGTGATCGTGCTCGGTCGCCGCCGCGCAGTCGACGCCCACCGCGACGAGCGAGCGCACGCGATCTTCGTACGAGACCGCCCTCGCGTCGAAGCTGCCGCGCGCGTGCACGTGCAAATCGCAGCCGACCCACCCGGGCATGGGCGCCTCCTCCACCAGCTCGATCGGCACGCGCAGCGCGTCGCCGTCTTCGAGGTCGAGGGTCGCCTGCGCGATCGACCAGCCGATGCCGTGCGTCGCGATCAGCGTCCAGCGCCCCGGCGGCAGCACGATGGACGTCCGCGGCCGGTAGGCGTCGACCAGCGGCGCGCCGGGCTCGGCCTCGCGCGTGGGGTCGAGCACGAGCGGCTCGACGAGCGGCGCGCGCGGCGTCCCTTCGATCAGGACGCGCGCGGGGAGCGCCGCGCCGGTCTGGTGGTCACGCACCTCGATCGCGAGCTCTGCCCCCTTGCGACGCGCCCCCTTCGACAGGCGCGCGCCGAGCGCCGCCGCCGCGCGCACGTCGGCCGCGATCGAGAGCGCGAGGTCGAGCTCCACCGCGCCGTCGGGCGAGGCCTCGCGCGACAGCTCAGCGACCAGCGTCTCGGGGGACGCGACCACCGCGAAGGGCGCAAGAGCGCCCAGCAAGAGCGGACGCGCGGCGCCGACGACGATCCACGGCGCGCTCGACGAGAGGATCGAGCTCTCGACGGGCTCGGGCGGCAGGTCGCCGAGGCGCACCTCCACGTCGCGACGGGGCACGCGCACGCGCAAGATCAGGCTCGCTCCGGGCTCGACGCGCACGCCGCGGGCGCGGATGGCGAGCCCGGACACGGCGGGATCGAGCGTCGCCGTGAGCTCGCCGAGGTCCCCTTCGTCGCGCGTGAACTCGGCCGAGGCCACGGCGGCGCCGTCGTCGCGTCTCTTCGCGTGCAGCCCGTGCAGGCGCAGCGCCGAGCGCGCGCCGTCCTTGCGCAGGGCGAGCTCGATCACGAACGGCCCCTGGCGCAGCTCGCCGTCGTAGAGCGAGCGGATCTGCAGCCCCGCCGGCTCGCTGGCGAGCGCGGCCACGCGGGCGCCCTCGCGCAGCTCGGCGAGCCCGGTCGCGTCGACGCTCACGCGGACCCCGAGCGCGCTCGCCGAGCCGGCCGCGCCGCGCCCGCACGCCGCGAGGGCTGCGACGACGGCGAGGAGGGCGAGGCGCGGGGTCATCTCAGTGCTGCGAGAGCGGGATCGGCATGAAGAGCAACACGAACAGCACCAGCGTGCCCCAGGCGATCGCCCTGCGCACGGGGCTGAGCGTCTCGTCGTCGGTCGGCGGATGCGCGGCGCGAGGGCCGCGCGTCAGCAGCCAGAGCAGGGCGAACCAGACGAGCCAGTTGAGCCCGCTCGTCAGCGCCTCGGCGACTTCGCCCCACGGCTTGTGCGCGGCGAGCGCCTGCGCCGACCGGTAGAGGCCGACGAGCAGCGCGACGACCAGCAGGCCGCGGTGCACCCAGCGCGAGGCGCGGTCCTGCCTCTTGCCGAAGAGCGCGTAGGCGACGTGCCCGCCATCGAGCTGACCCACCGGGATGAGGTTCAGCATCGTCATGAAGAGCCCGACCCACGCCGCGAACGCGGTCGGGTGGAGCATCACGTCGTAGCCGTCCGGGATCGGGCCGAGCACGACGCGCTTGAGCAGCAGGTAGAGCAGGCACTGCCCCTCGTCGATCGCGTGCTCGGGGATCGGCTGCACGGGCGACCAGCGGAGCGAGACGACGAGCAGCGGGATGGCGACGGCGAGCCCGGCGAGCGGCCCCGAGGCGCCGATGTCGAAGAGCGCGTCGCGCGAGCGGATCCGCCCACGCATCGAGATGATGGCGCCCATGGTGCCGATCGGCGGCAGCGGCAGCGGGATGAAGTACGGCAGCGACGCGTCGACGCGGTAGCGACGCGCCTGGAGCCAGTGGCCGAGCTCGTGGGTCACCAGGATCGCGAGCAGCGGCACGGCGAAGGGCCAGCCGCGCAGCATCGACGCGCCGCCGTCGGCCATCGTCGCGCCGACGTAGAAGGTCGACGCGATCGTCGCGAGAAACAGGAGCAGGTTCGACCACGGCGCCGGGATGCGCGGCAGGCGGCGCGTGCGCCGGAGCGACGCCGCGCGCGGCTCGGGGGGCGCCGGCTCGAATTCGTCGGGCGGCGCGTCGTCGTCAGCCACGCGCGCCTCGCAACGCGTCGGCGAGCGTCGGCCCGATGGCCTCGACCAGGTTGGCGAGCTGCGCGCCGAGCTCGAGCCGCACCTCGCCGAGATCGCTCCGGGCGACGACGACGCCGTCGACCGCCGCGGCGTCGATGGCGAGCTCGATCGGCAGCTCGCCGAGGCCGCGTCGCGCGAGCTCGGCGAGCGCCGCCGACAGGCGCGCCACCGTCGCCGGGTTCGCCCGCAGCTGAAGGCGCCGCGCCCCGAGCAGCGGCGCGACCGACGCGCGCACCCAGGCCGCGAGCGCCGCGGGATCGGCCGCCACGCGCTCCTCGCGCAGCCGCTCGGCGACGGCGACGACCGCGTGCTCGACGATCGGCAGGGCGCGCTCGACGAGCGACGCCTCGAGGGCTCGCGCCCGAACGAGCAGCGCGAGCACCTCCGCGTGCGCCGCCGCGAGCGCCGCCGCGCGCGCGGACCGCCGGATCACCTCCGCCTCGGAGAGCGCCTGGGCGACGACCGCGCGCGCCTGCTCTTCGGCCTGCTCGCGCGCGCGCGCCGCCTCGGCGCGCGCCGCGAGCCCCTCGGCGGCGATGCGGAACGCGCTCGCCGCGAAGGGCGCGCTCGCCGCTGCCGAGGCGAGGGGCTCGTCGTCGACCGGGCCGCGCAGCACGCGCACGCTCATGCGAGCGTCTCCGCGTCGACCAGGGCGCGCAGGCGCACGAGCCCCTCGGCCAAGGCGCGCGCGCGCGCAGCGCGATCGACCCCCGCCGGGCGCGAGAGCCCGAGCGCCTCGCACGCGATCGCGTGGCCGCGCGCGTAGGCCTCAGCTCGGTCGCTGCTCGACAGAGAGCGGGATCCTTCGTGCGTCATGCCAGAGCGCGTCGAAGTCATAGAAGTTGCGCGCCTCCTCGAGGAAGACGTGGGCGATCACGTCGCCGAAGTCGAGGATGATCCAGTTGCCGGGGGTGCGCCCCTCGACGGCGGCGGGCTTGCGCTTCGGGGTGAGCTTGAGGAGCGCCTCTTCGATGCCGTCGGCGATCGAGACGACGTGCCGCTCGGCGCGGCCGCTCATCAGCACGAGGTAGTCCGCGTAGTCGACGCGCCCGTTGACGTCGACGATCTGGACGTTGACCGCCTTCTTGTCGAGCGCGGCGTTCGCCACGGCGAGCGCGACGAGCTTGGCCCCCTCGTTCACGCCGCCCGAGGCGCGCGGCTCGGCCTTGCGGCGGATCGGGGCCGGCGCGCCCCGTTGCTCCTCGTGCGCCGCTGCGCGCTTCGGCACCCCTTTGCGCGGCGCGGTGGCGCGGCCGCGCGACTTGTCGACGCCCTTCTTCGCCGGCGCGGGCTTCGCCTTCGCGCTCGCGGCGGCGCGCTTCGTCGCGCTCGCCGCTCCCGCCTTCGGCCTCGCCCCCGTGTGGCTCGTGCCGATCGTGGGTCGCCCCGCTCCGCCCGACCTCGCGCTCTTCTTCGTCGTCGCCAAAATCCGCTTCCTCCGCCGCGCGCTCCTAGCGCACGCGCGAGCGCCAGCATAGCCGCACCCGGCCCGGCGTTGCGGCGCGACGCGGCGACGTCCGGACGCCGCGCGGCGCGCACGGCGCTATTTCAGCCGCGCACCTCGCCGTCGCCGTAGACGATCCACTTGCGCGTCGTCAGCTCCTCGAGCCCCATCGGCCCGTAGGCGTGCAGCTTCGAGGTCGCGATGCCGAGCTCGGCGCCGAGCCCGAGCTCGCCGCCGTCGTTGAAGCGCGTCGAGGCGTTGACGAGCACGCACGAGGCGTCGACCTCGCGGAGCCAACGCTGCGCGTTCGCGTAGCTCGGCGTGAAGATCGACTCGGTGTGGTTGCTGCCGTAGCGGGCGACGTGGGCGAGCGCCTCGTCGAGGCCGTCGACGACCTTCACGGCGAGGACCTTCGCGAGGAACTCCCGCCCGAAATCCGACTCCTCGGCGGGCTTCGCGCGCTCCATGTAGTCGCGCGCGCGCGCCTCGGCGCGCACCTCGACCCCCTCCGCCGCGAGCACCTCGTCGAGCGCCGGCAAGACGGCGTTGGCCGACCCTTGGTGCACGAGCAGGCACTCGAGCGCGTTGCAGACGCCGGGGCGGCGCACCTTGCCGTCGATCACGAGCGCGATCGCGCGCGCGACGTCGGCGCCGTCGTCGACGAACAGGTGGCAGACCCCCTGGTAGTGCGCGATCACCGGCACGCGCGCGTGCTCGGCGACGAACCTCACGAGCCCCGTGCCGCCGCGGGGAATGACGGCGTCGATGAGCCCCGAGAGCCCGAGCAGCGCGCGCATCGCCTCGCGGTCGCCGGCGGGGATCATGACGACCGCGTCCTCTGGCAGGGCGACCTCGCCGAGCGCCTCGTGCACGCAGGCGGCGAGCGCCTCGTTCGAGCGCGCCGCCTCAGAGCCGCCACGCAACAGCACGGCGTTGCCCGACTTGAGCGCCAGCGCCGCGGCGTCGGCGGTCACGTTGGGCCGCGCCTCGTAGATCATCGCGACGACCCCGAGCGGCACGCGCATGCGCCCGACCTGAATGCCGCTCGGCCGGCGCGTGAGCCCGTCGACGCGCCCCACCGGGTCGGGCAGCGCGACGATCTCCTCGACGGCCTTGGCGACGCTCGCGACGCGCGACTCGTCGAGCCGCAGCCGGTCGAGCATCGCCGGCTCGAGGCCGCCGCGCTTCGCCGCCGCGACGTCCTCGGCGTTGGCGGCGAGGATCGCCGCGGTGCGCGCGCGCAGGCGCGCCGCTACGGCCCTGAGCGCCGCGTCCTTCTTCGCGGAGGGGGCGGCGCGCAGGACGTGCGCTGCGTCACGCGCGCGGCGTGCGAGCAGCCGGACGCGCTCTTCGACGGAGTTCGGCTCGGTCACGGCTGCACTATAGTACGCCGGGCGGTCGGGAGCGACCTCGCGCGGGGGGGGCTCCGAGGCCGTGGCGCTCCCCCGAAGCCGGCCGCTCCTCCCCCGATCCATCCCTCGATTGGCCGGGCGTTCGAGGCGCCCTGCCCTCTGCCACAGCGTCCCGAGCCCGCGGATCGGCGGCCTGCTACGCGAGCAGGTCGACCCCGCACTCGAGCTGCTCGCACCAGTCGAGGAAGCGCCCGATCAGCGCCGGGCCGCGGAAGAGCGCCCCGTGCTGCGGCGCGAGGACGTCGATCGGCAGCTCGCGCACGCGCCGGACCCACGCCTGCATCGCGCGGCGAGAGGCCATGTAGCGGCGGTGGAACCCCTCCATCGACGGCAGGTGCGCGTCGAAGTCGGAGACCTCGCGGTAGGAGATGCCGAGCGAGGCGCCGAGGTCGCCCGAGTAGAGGATCTTCGCCGTCGGATCGTAGAGGTGGAAGTTGCCCGGCGAGTGGAGGAAGTGGGCGGGGATGGCCACCAGCTCCGTCTTGCCGACGCGGATCGTCTTGCCCTCGTCGGGGATCGGCAAGAGGCGCCCCTCGACGAGCCGGTCGAGCCCGAAGTGCGGCACGAAGCGCGTCCACAGCGACGAGACGTGCGCGGTCGCGTCGGTCGACATGAGCCAGCCGTTCACCGCCGCGACGATGTCGGGATCCTGGTGCGACAGGAAGATCTGCGTGAGCTTGCCGCGCCCGAGCAGGCCGAGCGTCGCCGAGAGCACCCTCGAGTAGACCTTGTGCCCTCCGGGGTCGAGGATGATCGCCTCCTCGCCGTCGAGGATGACGTGCTGGTTCGCCTGCACCGCGACGCCCCCTGCGTCGAAGTCCTCCAGCAGGACGTTCCTGTGCGAAGCGGTGTCGTAGAGCGTGATCTGCGCCATCGTTCTTCTTCTGCCTCTCCCCTTCTCGGATCTCTCAGAGGACCTTGCGGAGATCGGCCGTGGTGCGCCTCATGTCGAGGAACACCAGGCCGAGCTTCGCGTTCTCGGTGGCGAGCGCGAGCAGGAGCGTGCCCTGCGCCGCGGTCATCATCACGGCGTAGCCCTTCTTGCCGCGCACGAGCACCTCCTCGACGTCGCCGCGATCGAGCTCGCGCGCAGCGCGCGCGCCGAGCATCGAGAGGGTCGCGCTCATGCCGGCGACGCGCCCCTCCTCGATGTGCTGCGGGAGCGCGCTCGCGATCATGAGGCCGTCCTCGGAGATCAAGGCGCAGGCCTCGACGTCGGGCGACGAGCTCTGGAGCGCGCGCAAGACCTGATTCATCGAATCCACTCTGGACATTCGAACATCCTCCTGCCGTCAGGGAACTCGTCCACTGCAGATTGCCCCCCTCGCGACACCGACCATCACGCGCTGCCCGCGAGCTTCTTCCTCGCGACCTCGACGTTGATCGAGAGCGTGCGGTTGGTCGGATCGACCGCGAGCGCGCGCTCCCAGCACGCGAGCGCGCCCGCCCAGTCGCCCTTGCGCGAGCGCTCGAACCCCTCGTCGAAGAGCGCGCCGACGTCGGGCGCAGCCTCGGGCTGGGGCTCGCCGAGCCCCTCGAGCGCCCTCGCGCCCGCGGGCGCGGCCCCGTGCTGCCATTGGTGGCGCAGCGCCGAGACGCGATCGTGGGTCGCGGCCTCCGCCTCGGCGTGGTGCGCGTCGATGAGCGACTGCAGCGCCGCGGCGTCGGCGTCGGTCGGCACGCGCTTGCGGAACTTCGCGACGGGATCGCTGCCCGCAAGCACCAGGCTCACCACCGCGGGCGCGTCGCCGCCGACGTACTCGGTCTCGATGTTCAGCCGGCGCCCGCGCACCAGCACGGTCGACAGCCGACCGCACGGGCCGGTGGGCAGGCCCTCCGAGGGGCGCGGCACGGCGACGAGCCCGGAGAAGTCCGGCGTCGTCGCCCGCAGCGTGAAGCTCCCCTCGCCGAGCTCCCAGAGGCGATCGATCCACTGCGAGGCCGCGTCGGGATCGAGCTCGCCGCCGCGCACCGGGAGCGTCACGCGAAGGCCGTCGGACTCGACCGCCAGCTCGCCGGTGAAGCGCTTCGCCTCGCAGAATTGCAGGATCCCCGTGAAGGGCACCCGCGAGAGCTCGCCGCGGAACATCGCCTCCTTGGCGGGACCTCGCCGCCGAAGCAGCGCCTTGATGCGCGCGCGCAGGAGCTCCGCCACGATCGGCTTGACGACGAAGTCGTCGGCGCCCGCCTCGAGCCCCGCGACCATCGTCTCGGCGTCGCCGAGCGAGGAGAGGAAGAGGAACGGCGTGCGCCGGTCGGCGAAGCGCTTCGCGTACAGGCGCCGGAACTCGAAGCCCCCCATCGTCGGCATGACGATGTCGGAGACGATCGCGTCGGGCACCAGCTGCTCGAGCTCGTCGAGCGCCGGCGCGGGCGCCGAGAAGGCGCGCACCGCGTAGTCGTCGCGCAGCGCACCGGCGACCGACTCGAGCATGGCCTCGTCGTCGTCGACCACGACGATCAGCGCGCGGCTCATCGCAGAATCGCGGCGAGCGGCTCGACGGCGAGCTCGATCTCGGGTTGTGCGTCGACCTCCTGCGGACAGAAGGCCACGAGCAGGTACGGCACCTCGCGCACCACGAAGCGGCGCACCAGGGCCTTGCTGGAGTAGTCGAGCTCGATGGAGAAGCCCATCGGGCTCCCCTTGCCGAGCACGCCCGCCGCGCGCACCAGCGCGTCGCCGAGGATGGTCGCGAACGCGGCGACCGCGTCGGCCGGCATCGAGCCGGTGCGCGCCGCGATCGGCAAGCCCCGCTCGTCGACGATCGCCGCCGCGCTGAAGCTCGCGCGCTCGCAGAGCGCCGCGAGCGCGCGTTCGAGCTTCGCCTCGCGATAGCGCCCCGTCGCCTGCTCGCCGAGGAGCCCCTCGAGCAGCGACGCCGCCTCCTTGATCTCAGAAGAGTCCCGCAGTCTCGCCATCGTTCGCCTCGATTACGTAGGCGCGCTCGCGGAGCTCGAGCGCGAGGTCCAGGTACGCACGGGCGACCGACTTGCCGCCAGGCACCAGCAGCACGGGAAGCCCGCGCGAGGTGGCCTCCTCGAAGACGTCGTCGTGCGGGACGGCCGTGTCGAAGAACACGTCCTCCGGCAACGAGTGCTTCATCTCGTCGACGACGCGCGCCTCGACCGCGCTGTCGACCCGCAGCATGCTCAGCAGAATCCCGTCGATGCGCAGCTTCGCGTGCCCGCCGCGGCGCACCTGCTGGATCGTCTTCAGGAAGGCCGGCAACGTCTTGACGGCGAGGCCGCGCGGCACGACCGGCAGGATGACGCCGTCGCTGGCGGCGAGCAGCCCCGTGGTCAGCCGCCCGACGCCGCTCGGCGCGTCGACGATGGTGTAGGGGTAGGGCTCGGCGAGCGCGCGCAGCAGCGCCGTCGCGCCGCCGTCGCCGATCCGCTGCTCGAGCTCGCGGAACTCGTCGGGCGTGCTCGCGCCGGTGCCGAGCATCGACAGGCCGCCGTCGCGGCTGTGCGTGACGATGTCGCCGGGGCGCACCTCGCCACGCAGGGCTTGCAGGAGCCCTTGCTCGGTCCTGCGCACGAGGTTGACCGCCGCGCCGAGGCTCCCCTGCGGGTCGGCGTCGACCAGCAAGACGCGCCCGCCGAGGCGGCTCAAGGCGAACCCGAGGTTCAGGGCCGTGGTCGTCTTGCCGACTCCCCCCTTTTGACTGGCTATGGCGACGATCTTTCCCATGCTTCGGTGCCTCTCCTCCTGGTCTTGCGTGCGTCCGTTCGCGTCGTCCGATCAGCTCGCCGCCGGGCGCAGCTCGCCGCCCTTGAGCGCGCCCTCGATCCACTGCGCGTTGTCGGGCAGCGAGCCCTCCATCAGGAGCAGCAGATCGCGCACCTTCAGCGGGAAGATCGGGCGCAGACGCTCGATTGCCGGGTCTGCGTGCGCGCTCGCGAGCTCGACCCACGTCTCCTCGCCGGCCGACACCAGCGCGCGGCGCGCCTCGTCGATCTCGGTGACCGCCTGCATGAGCGCCTCCTGAAGCCCGGCGATCGGGCCCCTCGGCGGCGCCGGCGCGAGGTCGAAATCGAGCCGGAAGCGACCGCTCGCGACCCACATGAGCCGCGCGAGCGCCGCGAGCCCGTGGAAGCGCCCGTAGCGGGCGTCGACGAGCTCGCCGGCATCGAGGACCAGCTCGCCGCCGACCTCTTCGAGCACCAGGCGCGCGCTGCGACGGCCGAGATCGAGCGTCTGCAAGAGCGCGTCGAGCCCGAGCCGCCCCACGTCGCCCGCGACCGCCCCCTCCGGGGCGCGCGAGCGCGCCGCGCGTCGGAGCGCCCCGCGGATGCGCGCGAGCAGCTCCGCGCTGTCGAACGGCTTCTTCACGTAATCGTCGGCGCCGAGCTCGAGGCCGCGCACGCGCGCGCTGCGTGCGTCCATCGACGTGAGCAACAGCACCGGGAGGTACTCGAACGGCGGCAGCTTGCGGATGCGCTCCAGGGTCGAGAGGCCGTCGAGCTTCGGCATGTCGACGTCGAGCAGCACGAGGGCCGGGCTCACCTGCGGCAGCCGCTGCAGCGCCTCCTCGCCGTCGCCGCACTCGACGACCTCGTACCCCGAGAGGCGCAGGTATCGGCTGAGGACCCCGCGATGCACGGCGTCGTCGTCGCACACGAGCACGCGCGCTCCGCTGCTCATCTCGCCCCCTGCGGCGCGCGAGAGAGCACGCCTCGGACGACGGCCGACAGCTCCAGATCCATCACCGGCGAGACGAGCTCCCAGTCGACCCGGTCGTCCCTCGTCATCGAGTCCTCCTCGCGAAGCGCCAGCACCGTCGTCCCGCTCTCTCTCGCGCGCGCGAGCAACGCGGCGGGAATCCGCTCGAGCCAGCCCGCGTCGACGACCGCGACCCGCGGCGCCTCGACCGACAGGCGCCGCACCGCCTCGCTCGCGCGATCGGCGTGCAGCACGAGCAGCCCGGCGGCGCCGAAGACGCGCGTCGCGAGCTGCAGGTCGTCCGATCGCGGGCCCATCAGCAGCGCCGAGGCACGCACCCCCGCGGCGCTCGGCGGGCCGGCCGCGGGCACCTCGACGACGAAGCGGCTGCCGCCCCCCGGACGGTTCTGCGCGAACGCGGTGCCGCCGTGGAGCTCGGCGATGTGACGCACGATCGCGAGCCCGAGCCCGAAGCCCGAGCCGCGCGGCTTCGCGACCCCCTCGCCGCCGATCTGGAAATAGCGATCGAAGACCGAGTCGAGCTTGTCGTCGGCGATCCCGGGCCCGCGATCGGCCACCCAGAACTCGAGCCGATCCCCCTCGAGCACGTCGCAGCCGACCTCGACGGGGCTCGCCTCCGGCGAGAACTTGAGCGCGTTGCCGACGAGATTCGACAGCGCCTGCTCGAGGCGATCGACGTCGGCCACGAGCGTGAGGTCCTGCGGCGCGGCCGCGTGCAGCACGCGCCCCTGCGCGCCCGGCGAGGCGGCGATCGTCGCCAGCAGCCCCTCGGCGCGCACTCGCCGCGGCTGCAGCTTCAGCGAGCCGCTCTCGCACTTGTCTAGGTCGAGCAGATCGTTGACCAGCCCGACGAGCTGGTGGCCGACGTCGGCGATGAGCCCGAGGCGCGCGCGCAGCTCCTCGCGCGAGAGCCGATCGCACGTCTCCTGCAACAGCTCCGCGACGCCGATGATCGACGCCAGCGGCGAGCGCAGGTCGTGCGACGTGATGGCGACCATCTGGCTCTTGAACTGGTTGAGGCGCTCGAGCTCTGCGTTCTTGCGCACGAGGTCGCGCTCGCGGGCCTCGAGCGCCTCCTGCGCCCTGCGCCGCTCGGTGACGTCGACCGCGTTCGAGACGTAGCCGACCACGCGCCCGGTCGGATCGCGCACGGCGTTGACCGTGAGCTGGACGACGACGTGGGCGCCCGCCCGGGTCCGGTTGACCAGCTCGCCGCTCCACGCACCGACCTGAGGATCGACGAGGCTCGCGCGCATGGCGCGATAGAGCTCCTCCGCGTGCACGCCCGACTGGAGGAACTTCGGGGTCTTGCCGACCACCTCCTCGGCGCGCCAGCCGAACATGCGCGTGAAGGCGTAGTTCACGTCGATGATGCGCGCCTTGTCGTCGGTGAACGTCACAGCCTCCGAGCTGAGGAGGAAGTTGCGGTGCACCAGCGCGAGCTCCTGCATCGATCGCCAGGTGTTCTCCGCGCGCCGCACGTGCCCGAGCAGCTCGTCGCCGACGGGAGCGATCACCAGCTCGATGCGACGCCCCGACGTCGTCGCGTGGGCGGTCGAGATCGTCGCCCCGCCGAGCGCGCTCGAGAGCTCGTCGCGGAGCTTCGCGCGCCCCGCCTGGCCGACGTGCTCGAAGAGGCTCTCGGAGCGGCCGAGGGTGACCTCCGAGAGCGCGCCGAGCCCCTCGAGGATCTGCCCCTCGCGCCCGAGCCGCACGGTGCACCAAGGGGCGATCTGGTCGACGCTCGAGGGGGGGCCCGGCTCCTCGACGTCGACCACCAGCCGGCGCTCGCTCACGCGAAAGAAGCGCTGGTAGCCGAGCAGATCGTCGCTCGCCCCCCGCCGCTCGGAGCTGGCCGCGAGGACCTCGAACGCGATCGTCGCGAGCGACGGGTCGAGCAGCCCGCCGACCATCGCCCGCATCGTCGCGAGCGCCTCGTCGACCGCCATGCCGCCGCGGAAGGAGCGGTCGCTGCGCAGCGCGTCGAAGACGTCGGCGTAGGAGATGATGCGCGCGATCAGCGGGATCGACTCGCCCGCGAGCCCGCTCGGGTAGCCCGTGCCGTCGTAGGACTCGTGGTGCGAAGAGGCCGCGAGCGCGAGGTGCGCGAGGCCGCCGATCGTCTCGACGACGCCGCGCGTGTCGCCGGCGTGCGCCTGAATGCGTCGTCGGTCCTCGTCGGTCAGGGGCTCGACCTTGTCGAGCACCGAGCGCGGCACGTAGAGCTTGCCCACGTCGTGCAGGAGCGCGGCGCACGCGACGTCCCAGCGATCGACGGCGCAGCCGAGTTGCGCGGCGATGTCTTGCGCGAGCAGCGCCACGCGCGCCGAGTGCCCCGAGGAGTAGGCGTGCTTGGCGTCGATGGCGCGCGCGATGAGCCACAAGAGCTCCGCGGTGAGCTCGAGCTCGCACACGTTCTCGAGGCCGGGCGGCTCCTCGTCCACCGCGCTCACGCGCCGCTCGAGGGCGTCGTCGTCGTGGAGGTCCTCGAGCAGCCCCGGAGACGACTGCAGGAGGAGCAGCGCCGCGTCGGCGATCTCGGACGCCACGAGCCGGTCGCGCGCCTTCAGGATCACCTCGATGGCGCGCGCGAGCCTGCTCGCGGGCGGGGCGCTCCGCAGCGCCGTCTCGACCGTGTCGGCGAGCGCCACCACGGCCGCTGCGGTCGGGATCTGCCAGCCCGCAAGGCCGCTCGGGAAGCCCTGTCCGTCGAACCGCTCGTGGTGATGCGCCACGACGGGCTCGAGCGCGCGCAGCGCGGCGAGCGGGCGGATGATCCCCGCGCCGCGCGCCGGGTGCAGCCTCGACTCGGCGTCGGTGAAGCCGCGCTCGGCGTGGTGCACGACGTGACGCTCGAGGTTGAGGCCCCCGACGTCGTGGAGCAGCCCGCCGTAGAACGGCACGCCGGCGTCGAGCCGCAGCTGGCGCGCGATCTCCCGCGCGAGGAGCGCGACGCGGAAGCAGTGGTGCTGGTCGGTGCCGTCGAAGAAGTCGATGGCCCGGCCGAGCAGGCGCGAGAGGTCGTGGAAGAGCGCGCGCTTGCGCGTGCGGATGGAGGTGGCGCGCTCGACCGATCGCAGCGACTCGGGGGCCTCGAGCGCCCAGGGCGAGGGCGGGCGCGGCGCTTCGACGTCGAGCTCTGCCCATCGCTCCAGCGTCAGCCGCGTGGCCCGGGCCTCCGGCGGCGACGCCGTCGGGTGGATTTCGCTGACGGTCGATGAGCTGGAACGGGCCAATTCGAAATGCGACTTTGATTGGCATTCTCACGCGAGGCAAACGCGGCGAATGACCTGCAATGGGTTGACGAGATCGAGATCGCGCCCACGCATGGCCGTTCCGGGCCAACAGGGGCCGCGGTGCGGCTCTGACCCGTTGTTCCGCGCCTCGACCCGCACGGCTCTCTGCGAGCCATCGAGCGAGCTTCGGAGATGGGCCACAAATGACCGATCTCGGTCATCGTGGTTTGGCAGGACGATTTTCGAATTCTTGACGACGCGAGGCCGCCCTCCCTCGCGCGCGCAAGCTCACGGAGCGCGCTGGGCGACGAGCGCGCCGGAGCGCGCGCAGACGATCTCGATCGTGCTGCGGGTCCCCGCCGCGCGCCTCGCGACCCCGTTCAGCTGGTCCGCGAGCCCGGCGACCAGCCGCAGCCCCAGCGTGTGCTCGGACCCGAAGCTGAGGTCGTCGGGGAACCCGACCCCGTCGTCCGACACGCGCAGCGTCATGTCGCGCTCCGTCGCCTTCAGCGACACGTCGATGCGCCCGCGGGAGCGCCCGCGGAACGCGTGCTTCTGGGCGTTGCCGATCAGCTCGTTGGCGATGAAGCCGACGCGCACGGCGGAGTCGAGGTCGAGGGCGATCCGATCGGCGGCGACGGCGAGCTGCACGGCGACGCCGTCCGGGCTCATCGAGGCGACGAGCGTGCTCCCGAGCCGCCGCAAGTACGCGTCCATGTCGACGGCGGCGAGGTCCGCGGAGCGATACAGGGTCTCGTGCACCAAGGCCATCGCCTGGATGCGCCGTTCGAGGTCGGCGATCGTCTCCTCGAGCGGCCGGGCGCCGGCCTGGGCGGCCATCAGGTGAACCAACCCGGAGATCGCCTGCAGGTTGTTCTTCACCCGATGGTGGATCTCGGTGAGCAGCGCGTCCTTCTCGCGCAGCGAACGCTCGAGCTGCTCGCTGCGCTCCCTCAGCGCCGTCCCCGCCTCGTGCTGCTCGGTGACGTCCTGGTTGAGCCCGACGACGCGGTGGCAAGAGCCGTCCGGCTCGAGGATCGGGTAGAGGCGGCTCTCCATCCACCGGATCGCGCCGTCGGCTCGCCGAATGCGATACTCGATGACCTTGGGCTGGAGATCCTCGATTTGCTCGCGGATCATCGCGCGCGTCCGCGGGCGATCCTCGGGCACGATCGACTCGAGGAACGCCCGCGGGTTCTTGCGGATCTCCTCTCGCGACATCCCCCACAGCCGCTCGAACGCCTCGTTCACGTAGTACGTCTCGCTCCGATCGAGCGCGGTGAGGAAGAACGACTCGCGCATCGTCTCGCTCATCCTGCGCAGCCGCTCCTCGCTGTCACGGAGCGCCGCCGCCGCAGCGTCCCGCGCGCGCGCCGCGAGGTGCTCCTCGGTGACGTCGTGGATGAGCTCGAGCCAGAAATGCCCCCGTAGCTCCCCCTCGGCGACGTAGAGTGGTCGTATCGACGCTTGCAACCAGCGGACCTGGCCCTGCGGATCGCGGATGCAGAAGTCGCCCAACGCGGCGGGTTGGGCACCCGGCCGGCGAGCGGCGACCAGCGCCTCGATGCGCGGGCGATCCTCCTCGTGCACGAGCGCGAGCCACGCGCTCGCGTCGGCCGACAGGCTCGACCGCGGGAGCCCGAAGATGCGCTCGAACGCCGCGTTGCTAAAGACGAGATGCAGGTCTTGCTGGGCGTAGACGAGCAGCACGTGCGATGTCGCGTCTACGAGCTCACGAAACATCGCGCTCCGCCTCCGTTCCGGAGAAGTCGACCCGATGGCTCACGCAGCGCAATGACAGTGGGGCCCTTGAAGGACGGAAGCGCAGCGCCCAGGTTATGGAAGAGTGGTCCTCAATGAGCAAGGCTTTCCCAATATACCCATGACAAACACCGGCGCCGCAGAAGGTCACAAACGGGGCGAGCTCGGCGATCGCGTGAGCGTCCTCATCATCGAGGACGATTGGATCGTGGCGCAGGGGCTCCGCGAGATGCTCCGGGCCGACGATTTCGAGGTCGTCGGCATCGCGGCGCGCGCCGATCGCGTCGGCGCGCTGCTGAAGGAGCGAAGGCCGAGCCTCGCGCTGGTCGACATCCACCTCGGCCGCGACGGGGACGGGATCGCCATTGCGCGCGACGTCCTCGCGCCGCAGGGCATCGCTTTCCTCTTCGCGTCCGCGCACGCGGACGAGGCCACCCTCGCCCGCGCGCGAGAGGCGGGCGCCGCGGGCTTCGTGGTCAAGCCGTTCACCCAGAGGCAGCTGCGCGCCGCGATCGAGATCGCGCTCGGCGGCGCCAAGCGGCCGAGCGCAGCCCCCTCGGATGCCGCGATGCAGGAGCTCGAGAGCGCGCGCAAAGCGCTGGCGCGTCTCGCGGAGGCCCTCGGCGCGCCCAACCCCGGCGCGGACATCTCCGTGCGGCTGAAGCACACCAAGGTGCTCGAGGCCCTGTCCGAGCGAGAGCGCGAGGTGCTCTTCGGGCTCCTCGAGCACCGCCGCGTCTCGTCGATCGCGCCGCACCTCGGCATCAGCGCCCACACGGTGCGCAATCACCTCAAGGCCATCTTCGCGAAGCTCGGCGTCGGCTCGCAGCAGGAGCTGCTCGACTTGGTCATCGATCGCACGGCCACGCCGACCATCACGGGCGAGCTCGACGACGCACGCGCGAGCGCGCGCGGCGCGCGCAAGCCATCGCGCTGAGGCTCGCGGGCTCAACGCGCGAACGCGGCCGGCCGCAGCAGGCCCTGCAAGGCCTCGCTCACGCGCGCCGGCGAGGCCTTGGGATCGACGATGCCGGCGTCGACGACGGCGCCGATCACCGTGTCGAGCCGCGCGAGCTGGGCGCGCTCGCCGTAGCTGCACCCCAGCGTGACCTCGCAGATTCGCAGCGCCGTGCGCACCGTGTGCAACGCCGCGGGCGCGTCGCCGAGCTCGAATTGCGCGTGCGCGTGGGCCGCCGAGACGGCTGCGCTTCGGCGTTGGTCGGGCTTGGCCTGCTCTTCCAGCGCAAGCGCCACGCCGGGCGCCCCCGCGGCGATCTGCGCCTCCATCCGCCCCGCGAGCCCGTCCGCCGCCGCCGCCCGCTGCGCCGTCAGCGTCGGAGAGCCGCCGTCGCCGCGCGGCGCGCCGAGGTCGACCACGACGGCGAGCGCGATGCCGAGCCCGAGCGCGATCGCCGCGACGCCGCTCACCCCTTGCTGCCGAGCCATCGTCGCTTCGGACACCGCCCCGCCCCCTCGAGTTCCTACCAGCGAAGCCTCGACCTCGCCCGTCGACCACCCGCGCCCGGGCTCGCGTCACGCACGCCCGAGGCGAGCGCGCCGCTCGGCGTCGACCTCTCGCCCGTCGGGCTCGAGGGGCGCGTCCTGGCCGATCTCGGGCACGACGGCCGCGACGGGGTGCACCGAGGAGATCGGATCTCGACGCGAGGCGCGCGGCGCGGGGATCGTCGCCTCGAGCGGGCGCTCGTCCACTTTGACGACCGTGACCCCCTGCGCGACGTGCAGCCGAAGCGTCAACGTCGGCGAGGAGGCGCTGAGGATCTCGCCGTCGGGGAGCCGGCAGACGATCGCCCACGCGCCGTGCCGCCAGAGCCACATCGTGCGCAACGTCCCGCGCTCGTCCACCTCGCGCAGCACCCGCGAGGGGGCTCGTTCCGAGCGCAGAACGAAGACCATGGACCAAAACGTAGACGCCTTGGCGCCGCGCGCAAGCGCTCGTCGCGGCGGACGCGCGTCGGTCCTCGAACGACATGCGCCCACGCCAGCGGCGGCTCGGTCAGCGACGGTCAGGACGAGGAACGGCGACGGGGGCGCCGAGCGCCGGCTGCGACCGACGGGGCGGCGCCGGAGGCACCGTGCGCGAGGGCCCGGCCGGCGCGGGGACCTCCTCGATGAGGTCGCCATCG
>JAJXTK010000467.1 GCA_021783935.1 Myxococcales bacterium
GCGCTCCGAGGGAAATGCGGCGAACGACCGCTTGTGAGGTGTGCGTGTGGGACATGGCGGTGGGAGGCACAGGCGGCTGAGGGTCGAGGTGCGGGCCGCGTCGCGCGAGCGTACCGGAGCGACACACGATCGCGCGCGCGGTTCCGGTGCGCACGTTCGAACGGCTGGCGACGGCATTGCAGTTCCGTCCGCAGGGCGCCCGGCGAGCCGTCATGCGGTCTCCCGGGCGACCGGCCGAGGGAGGCATGGTGGTCGCGGAACGAGACGAGGCGCTGCGGCGCTGGGCCGCAACGGCGCGCGCGATCCCCCCGCTCACGCGCGAGGAGGAGGCCGAGCTCGCCAAGCGCTTCCGCGACGCCGGCGACACCAAGGCGGCCGAGAAGCTCGTCGCGGCGAACCTGCGGCACGTGTTGGCCATCGCGATGAGCTACCGGCGCTACGGCGTGCGCATCGCGGAGCTCGTGAGCGAGGGCAACCTCGGCTTGATGATGGCCGTACGGAAGTACGAGCCCGAGCGCGGCGTGCGCTTCGTGACGTACGCGGCCTACTGGGCGCGCGCCTACATCCTGAACTTCGTGATCAAGAGCTGGTCGCTCGTGGGGGGCGGCTCCGGCCCGCTGCGATCGAAGGTCTTCTTCAAGCTGCGGCGCGAACGCGCGACCGTCGAGACCATGGTCGGCGTCGACGAGCGCGCCTCGATGGAGCTGCTCGCCGAGCGCATGGGTACCACGGTCGAGCGCGCCGAGCAGCTCACGCGCCGGCTCGACGCGCGCGACGTCTCGCTCGACGCGCCGACGGGCGAGGCGAACGGCGCGACGATGCTCGAGGGGGTGAGGGACAGCGCCCCTTCGCAGGAGGAGCGGTTGCTCGAAGAGGAGCGCCGGGCCGCGATCGAGGGGCTGCTGCGCGAGGCGGTGAAGACGCTCGACGAGCGCGAGCGCTACATCGTGGAGCGGAGGATGCTCTCGGACGAGGAGGTGAGCCTGGCGGACATCGGCCGGGCGCTCGGCGTCTCGCGCGAGCGCGCCCGCCAGCTCGAGGAGCGGGCCAAGGCGAAGCTGCGCAAGTACCTCCAGGCGCTGGACGATCTCCTCGACGGGGTCGCGCTGTCGACCTGAGCGCGCACAACCCCCCGTGAGCTGCCGCCGCCATCCCGGGCCTTGGACGACGCCAGCGGCCCGCGGGAATCGGGGGACCGGGGTGAGGGTTTGGCCGCGCTAGGCACGGCCGCCGAGGCGGGGCACCTCGCGCCGCCGGGCCGAGAGCGTGCCACTCGGCCGATTTGCTACTAGAGGAGCCGCATGGGTTTCGACATCCGGGCGATGAACGAGCTGGTCGCCAAAGAGAGCGCTTTCGCCGACCGCGTCGTCAACGAGGTGGCCCAGGTCATCGTGGGCCAGCGGTACATGATCGAGCGGATCCTGATCGGGCTCCTCACCGGCGGGCACGTGCTGCTCGAAGGGGTGCCGGGCCTCGCCAAGACCCTCACGGTGCGCACGCTCTGCCAGGCGATCGATGCAAAATTCGCGCGCGTGCAGTTCACCCCCGACCTGTTGCCGGGCGACCTGATCGGCACCGTGATCTACGACCAGCGCACGGGGGAGTTCACCTCGAAGCTCGGTCCCATCTTCGCGAACCTCGTGCTCGCCGACGAGATCAACCGCGCGCCGGCGAAGGTGCAGAGCGCGCTGCTCGAGGCGATGCAGGAGCGGCAGGTCACCATCGGCGACAAGACGCACCCGCTGCCGACCCCGTTCGCCGTGCTCGCGACGCAGAACCCGATCGAGCAAGAGGGGACCTACCCGCTGCCCGAGGCGCAGGTCGATCGCTTCATGATGCTCGTCAAGGTCGGCTACCCGACGCGCGAGGAGGAGCGCGAGATCATGGAGCGCATGACGACGTCGGCGGCGCGCGAGGTGAAGGCCGTATGCACGCCCGAGGAGCTGCTCGCGGGGCGCCGCACGGTCGAGCAGATCTACGTCGACGACAAGGTGAAGGACTACATCGTCGACGTCGTGCACGCGACGCGGCAGCCCGCCAAGCATGGGCTCAAGGACCTCGACGGGCTCATCGAGTACGGCGCGAGCCCGCGCGCTTCGATCGCGCTCAACCTCGCGTCGCGCGCGCACGCCTTCCTGCACCACCGCGGGTACGTCACGCCTGAGGACGTGAAGGAGATCGGCGCGGACGTGCTGCGCCACCGCGTGGTGCTCACCTACGAGGCCGAGGCCGAGCAGGTGACCGCCGAGCAGGTGGTGCGCCGAGTGTTCGAGGTCGTCGAGGTGCCGTGATCGCAGGGAATCGCTCCCTGACGGTCGCGGCGTTCCTGGTTGGGCGCTGGCGACGTTCGCGACGCAAATGATCCCCAAGGACCTGCTCAAGGCGCTACGCCAAATCGAGATCGTCACGTCTCGGCTCGCGACCAACATGCTCGCGGGGACGTACACGAGCGTCTTCCGAGGCCAGGGGATCGTCTTTCGCGAGGTGCGCCCCTACCAGCCGGGCGACGACGTGCGCCAGATCGACTGGAACGTCTCGGCGCGCACCGGCGAGACGTACGTGAAGCTCTTCACCGAAGAGCGCGAGATGACCGTGATGCTCGTCGTCGACGTCTCGGCGAGCACGCACTTCGGCACGGTCAAGGCGACCAAGGGGCGCATCGCGGCGGAGGTCGGCGCGCTGCTCGCCTTCAGCGCGATCCGCGGCGGAGATCGCGTGGGGCTCGTGATGGCGAGCGACCGCGTCGAGCGCATCGTGCCGCCGCGAAAGGGGGAGAAGCACGTGCTGCGCGTGACGCGCGAGGTGCTCGGCTCCCAAGGGAGCGAGCACGAGGGGCGCGGCACCGATCTCGCGCAGGCGCTCGAGACGCTCACGCGGCTCTCGAAGCGGCGCAGCGTGGCGTTCCTGCTGAGCGACTTCTTCACCGACGACGGCGAGGCCCGCGTGCGCTTCGAGCGCACGCTCGCGCTCGCGGCGGCCAAGCACGACGTGGTCGCGATCGAGATCGTGGATCCGCGCGACGACGTGCTCCCGGACCTCGGCCTCGCGATGCTGGAGGATTTCGAGACGGGCGAGGACGCCTTGGTCGACACCAGCAGCGCGCGAGTGCGCGCGGCGTTCGAGGCGAACGCGAGGCGCAGGCGCGAGGCGACGCGCAGCACGTTCCGCAGGCTCGGGATCGACCACGTGCTGGTGCGCACGGACGGCTCGTACATCTTGCCGATTCGCGATCTGTTCGCGCGGCGCGCGCGGCGCGCGAGGAGCGGGCGATGAGCGCGCGGGCCATCGGACGGGCGATCGTGGTCGCGGGCGTGGCGCTCGGCGCGAGGAGCGGTGCGGCGCCGGCTTCGGCATCGGCTCCGGCATCGGCTCCGGCTACGGCTACGGCTACGGCTACGGCTACGGCATCGGCATCGGCTTCGGCTTCGGCTTCGGCTTCGGCTCCGGCTACGGCTCCGGCTCCGGCTACGGCATCGGCATCGGCTTCGGCATCGGCTTCGGCTCCGGCATCGGCTTCGGCATCGGCTTCGGCATCGGCTTCGGCATCGGCTTCGGCTCCGGCATCGGCTTCGGCATCGGCTTCGGCATCGGCGGCAAGCCACGGCGGGTGCGTCGAGCGCGTGCCTGCGGGCGCGTCGCGACCGAACGTCGCCGAGCGAATCGCTGCGCGCGCGAAGGCGGGCGATCTCGTCGAGCTCGAGCTGCTCGTCGAGCACGGGGCCGGCGAGAGCGCGACGTTGCCGGCCGATCTGCCTGCGCAGCTGCGCGAGGGGGTGCGGCTGGCCGACGAGGGGTCGTTCGGCCGCGGCGCACCGCCCAAGGCGCAGATCGATCCGGGCCGCCCCGAGCGCGCGCACACGCTGCTGAAGATCCCGCTCGTGTTCCTCTCGACCAAGACGCAGCGCACGGCGATGACGGTGCCGCCGCTGCGGGTCGTGGTGCTTCGGCGCGGGGGCGGCGACCTCGAGGTGTGCACCAGCGCGCACGTCGTCGAGATCGATCAGCCGACGGCGAGCGCGCCGGCTCCGCAGGTGCGGCCGATCCCCGCGAGCGTGCCGCAGATCACGCGCAACGAGCGGCTCCAGGAGATCGTCGGCTACCTCGCGGTCGGGCTCTTCGTCGGGGCGCTCCTCGCGGCGTTCGTCGCGTGGGCCCGCTCGCGGCCGAAGGAGGCGCCGCTGCCACCGCCGCCGCCGGCGCCGTGGCGCGTAGCGCTCGAGGAGATCGAGTCGGCGCGCGTCGCGTTCGAAACCGGCAGGCTCGCCACCAAGCCGTACTACGACCGGCTCTCTGATGCGCTGCGCGCCTACCTAGGGCGGCTGCACCGCTTCGACGGGCTCGAGCTCACCACCGACGAGATCCTCGCGCGCCTGCGCAAGGTCCCCTCGCCGACGCTGCCGGTCGCGGAGATCGCAGCCTTCCTCGGCGACTGCGATCTCGTGAAGTTCGCCGGCTACCCGGCGCCGCGCGACGAGGGGCTCGCGATGGCCGAGACCGCGCGCAAGCTCGTGCGCGGACTGTCGCCTTACGGCTCGGGCGACGGGTGGGTGCACGTGCTCGCCGGTGACGCTCGACCGCGGTCGAGCGAGGACGAGGTGCGCTGATGCGGACCCTCTTCCGCGGCGTCGGCGTCGCGCTCGGCGTGCTGCTCGTGACCATGGCCGCCCTCGCGTGGGCGATCGTGCTGCTCGGGCCCGAGGTCTGGGCGCTGCGCTGGGACCGCCCCTTCTGGCTCCTGCTCCTCGCGACGGTGCCGATCGTCGCGTGGCTCACGACGATCGCCGAGGACCGACGCGTGCCGCGGCTGCGGATCGGCAGCCTCGCGCCCGCGCTCGCCGCGCCGGTCGGGCTGCGCGTGCGCGCGCGCGACGTCCCCGGGGTGCTGCGCGCCGCCACGCTCGCGCTGGTCGCGATCGCGCTCGCGCGGCCGCAGTCTCTGACGGCGGCGGAGGTCGATGAGCGGCGCGGCATCGACATCATGATCGCGCTCGACCTGTCGGGCTCGATGAAGGCGGCCGATCTCAAGCCCACGCGCGTCGGCGCGGCCAAGCAGGTCATCGAGGAGTTCCTGCAGCGGCGCGCCGACGATCGCATCGGCGCCGTGGTCTTCGCACAGGAGGCGTTCCTGCTCTCGCCGCTGACGCTCGACAAGCAGCGCCTCGCCGAGCAGATCCGCAAGATGGACATCGGCCGCATCTCGGGCGACGGCACCGCGATCGGCGAGGCGCTCGGCGGCGCGCTCGCGCGCCTCAAGACTTCGCAGGCCGAGTCGCGCGTGATCATCCTGCTCACCGACGGCGACAACAACGCCGGGCAGATGAGCCCCGAGTACGCGACCGAGCTCGCGAAGAAGCTCGGCGT
>JAJXTK010000468.1 GCA_021783935.1 Myxococcales bacterium
AAGAGCTCCATCGCGGCGGCGACGCGCGCCTCGGGCCCGAGCGAGGGCAGCTCGCGGAGCTTGTCGACGAGCTCGCCCCACGGGCGCTCCTGGTGCTCCTCGGGGAGGCTCATCGCTCGCCTACACGCGGAAGCCGGCGGCGCTCTTCTGGAGGCGATCCGCCTCGCGGACCAGGATGTGCGTGGTCTTGGCGAGCTGATCGGTCGCCGCCTGGTTCTGGCGCGCGACCGTCGAGATCTGCTCCATGGCCTTCACGATCCCGTCGCCGCCCTTCTTCTGCTCGCGCGTCGCGTCGGCGACCTGCTGGGTCATGCGGTTCATCGCCTCGACGGCCTTGACGATCTCGCGCGCCCCGCCGGCCTGCTGCTGCGCGCCGGTGGCGATCTGCCGCGCGACGTGCTGCATGTTGGTGGTCGTGCGGAGGATCTGCCCGGCGCTCGACGCCTGCTCCTGCGAGGCGGTGTAGACGTCGCCGACCAGCGAGCTGGTCTTGGTCACGGTGTCGACGATCTGCGAGAGGATCGACTGCGTCAGCTCGACGGCCTGGCTCGTGTCTCGCTGCACGCTCTCGACGAAGGTCGAAATCTCGCGCGTCGAGGCCATCGACCGCTCGGCGAGCCGCTTGACCTCCTCGGCCACCACCGCGAACCCCTTGCCCGCGTCGCCGGCGCGCGCGGCCTCGATCGCCGCGTTGAGCGCGAGCAGGTTGGTCTGGTCGGCGATCTCCTCGATGACCTTCACGATCTTGCTGATGTCGCGGCTGCTCGCGCCGATGCCGTTGATCGTCCGCGAGAGCTTCTCGCCTCCTTGGCTCGAGACGCGCGCGGCCTCCTTCGAGACCTCGTCGACCTGCTTCACCTTCGCGCTCACCGAGCGGATCGTGCCGGCCATCTGCTCGATGGTGCTCGCGGTCTCTTCGACCGAGCCGAGCAGGTTGGTCGCGTTCTTCGCCCCTTGCTCGATCGACGCGCCCATCTCCTGGATCGACGACGAGGTCTCGTCGACGTTCGCCGAGAGCGCCTGGGTCGACTTGGCGACGTTCTCGATCTGGGCCGCCATCTCGACCATCGTCGTGGAGGTCTCCTCCGACGCGGCGGCCTGCCGCTCGGCGCCGCGCGCGATCTGCGTCGCGGCGGCGGAGATCTCGTCCGACGACGCGGCCTGCTGCGCGACCGTCTGGCGCAGGTCGACGATCATGACCTTGAGCCCTTGGACCATCCCCGCGAGCGCCGCCGAGAGCACGTCCTTGTCGGACCTCGGCTTCGTCGCGACGGTGAGATCACCCTTAGCGACCTGATCGGCGACCGAGGCGAGCCCGCGGAGGAAGCCGATCATGCGCGCGAACGCCGCGAGCATCTGCCCGAGCTCGTCGCGGCGGCGCACCTCGATCTTCTGATCGATGTCCCCCTCGGCGATCGCCTCGGCCGCCGCCCGCACCTGCGCGAGCGGGTTGGTGATGTTGCGCGTCAGCACGAGCGCGAGCCCCAAGGCGAGCAGCACCGAGAACGCGATGACGACGGCGAAGGTGCGACGCAGGTTCTTGGCGTCGCTGTTGATCTGCTCGTGCTGCTCGCTCGCGAGCTTCTCTTGCAGGCGCGCGAGGGCGTCGACGTTGTTCGCGATCTCGTGGGCGAAATCCGTCACCGACCTCCGCAAAAGGAAGCTGAGCGCGTTGGCCTTGCGGGTCGGCGCGTCTGCATGGCTGTCGCCGAGGATGCGGAGCAGCTCCTCCTGCTCGGAGCGGTACTTGCGCAGCTGATCGCGCACGACGCCGAGCAGCCGCTGCTCCTCGTCGACGAGGAACGTCTTCGAGTAGGCGTCGAGCTCTGCCCCCGCCGCCGCGACGTCGGCGTCGAACTTCCCCTCGAACTCGCGCTGCGCGTCGGGACTGTCGCTCGATTGCACGATCTCGTGCTGCGTCAAGCGCGAGTGGTTGAAGTTGGTGCCGACCGCCCCGAGCATCACCGCGGGCTGGAGGCGATCCTTGAACATCATGTCGGCCTGTGCGGCCGTCCGGTCGAGCGCCTGCACCCCCTCGAAGCCGATGAGCGCGAGGATCGTCGCGAGGAGCAGGTAGCCGCCGAGCAACTTCGTGCCGACCCGGATGTCGTTGAACCACGTCATCGTCGCGTCTCCTCGTTACGAGCGGACGTCGCCGTGCGTGTGCAGCACGCGGTCGACGTCGAGAAGGAACATGGGGCGATCGTCGAGCTGGTAGACGCCGACGATGTAGGTCGACTCCTCGGTCATCACGTCGCGCGGCGGCGCCTGGAAGCGCAGCCGATCGAGCCTCGCGACCTGCTCGACCGAGTCGACGAGCAGGCCGATCGAGCGGGCGAGCGAGGCGACGACCATGATCCGGCTGGCGGTCACGATGGTGGCCTCGCCGAGGCCGAGCCGCGCGCGCAGGTCCATCACCGGCAGCACGCGCCCTCGCATGTTGGTGATGCCGCGCACCGACGGCGGCGCGTGGGGCACGCGCGTGATCCCCTCGACGCGCAGGATCTCGAGCACCGCGGTCACCGGCAGGGCGTACGTCTCGGCGGCGATGCGGAAGGTCACCCACGTCTCGAGGTGCTGCACGACGTCGGCCTCGGCCGCCGGCGGCGCCAAGCTGTCGACGAAGCGGTGGATCGCCCCCGGCTCGTCCACGCGTGGCGCGAGCGAGCCGCCTTCGCCGAGGAGGTCCTCGGCCATTCCCCAGGGCGGGAGCTTCCGGCGCGGGGGCGGCGGCTCGCTCGGATCGGTCATGACGGCTCCTCTCTGGGCGCGCCCGCGCTCAACGCCTTGGTCTCGGAGGTCGAGGGGCGCATCATCGCGAGCTGGCGCGGATCGAGGATTAGCACCACGCGCCCGTCGCCGAGGATCGTGGCGCCGGCGATCGCCTCGGGCGCGCTGACGAGCGGATCGAGCCCGCGCACGACGATGTCGCGCATCCCGGCGATCTCGTCGACCACCAGCCCGCGCGCGTGCCCGTCGGCCTCGATCACGGCGACGTAGCCCCGGGCGCGCGCGGCGGACGCGGTGCCGAAGCACCGGCCCAGATCGATCAGCGGCAACAGGGCGCCGCGCCAGCGCATGACGTCCACGCGGTGGAGCGAGTGCCCGTGCGCGGCGTCGAAGCGCGCGCTCTCGACCACCGCGTGCAGCGGCAGCGCGTACTCCTCGCCATCCGCCCGCAGGAGCAGGGCCCGCGCGATGGACACGCTCAGCGGCAGGCGGATGCGAAAGCGGCTGCCGGCGCCGAGGCGCGTGTGCACCTCGACCCGCCCGCCGAGCTGCGCGATCGCGTCGCGCACGGCCGACAGACCGACGCCGCGCCCCGCGGCCACGTCGACGTCGTCCTTCGTCGAGAAGCCCGCGAGAAACAGGAGCTCGATCGGATCGGCGCCCAAATCCCACGGGATGCCGCGCGCACGCGCCGCCGCGACGAGGCGCTCGGCGTCGATGCCGCGGCCGTCGTCGACCACGTCGATGCGGACCTCGCCGTGCTCGGTGGCGGCCTCGATGCGCACGTTGCCGCGCGTCGGCTTGCCGGCCCGCGCGCGCTCGTCGGGGCGCTCGATGCCGTGCACCACGGCGTTGCGCACGAGGTGGCCGAGGGCGCCGCCGGCGACCTCGAGGAGCGCCTTGTCCATCGGCGTGTCGGCGGCCGAGGTGTGCAGCTCGATCGACTTGCCCTCGCGCGTGCCTTCGTCGTGGACGATGCGCTGGAGCTGCCGCAGGAGCAGGCTGAGCGGCACCATCCGCAGCTGCATGACGCGGTCCTGGATGAACGACAGCGTCTTGCCGAGCGCCGCCTCGGCGTTGTCGACCTCGTCCCAGGAGCGATCCCCGGGGCTCTTCGCCCGGCCGCGCGTGACGGCGTTCGAGAGGCGATTGCGGAAGATCACCATCTCGGCGAGCTGCTCGACGAGCGCGTCGAGCGCCCCGAACGGCACCCGCACGCTGCCGAGGTGCAGATCGGCCTGGGCGAGCGCCTCCGCCTCGTGCAGCGCCCCAGTCGGGGCGGGCGCGGCCGCCCCCTCGCCGATGGCCTGCCGCTCGACGGCGCGGATCTCGGCGCGCAGCCCGTCGATCGCCTCGAGCACCGGCTCGAGGCGCGGCGCCTTGCGATCGATGGCGGCGAGCACGTCCTCGAGCGCGTGCGCGAGGGTGCGGATGGCGTCGAGGCCCAGCATCCCCGCGCTCCCCTTGACGGTGTGAACGTCGCGGGCGATCGCGGTGAGCGTCGCCAGGCGCTCGTCCTCGGTGGCCGCCAAGAGCGACAGCGCGCCGTGCTCGACCGCCTCGATGCGCTCGTACGCCTCGAGGAGGAAATCACTGAGCAGGGCCGTCAGATGCTCGCCCGACAAGGATTCTCCGCCTGGATGCGGGAAGTGTGGACTTCAGTCGATGAAACTGCGGGTCAACTGCCGATGCGGCGCAGCGGGGTCGGCCTCGAAGCGTGGGGCGCGCCAGGCCTCGATTGGCGCTCGGACGAAGGCGCCGAGGTGCCGGCGAGCTCCTCCATCGGGACCTGGAGCACGCGCGACAGCACCTCAAGCAGGTGCTCGGTCTGGAAGGGCTTGATGATGTACGCGCGGGCGCCGAGCTGCAGGCCGCGGCGGATGTCGTCTTCCTTGTCTTCGCTGCTGCAGATGATGACGGGGATGTGGCGCAGCAGGGGCTCCTGCTTGATGCGAGAGAGGAATTCGAGCCCGCTCATCACCGGCATGTTCACGTCGAGGATGATGAGAGCGGTGTTCGGCTGCCTGGACAACTGCGCCAGCGCCTCACGGCCGTTGGCGGCGTGAGAGATCTCCACGAGGTGCCCGCGGTGGGCTCCGAGCACGAGGTCATACAGCCGCTGCTGGAGCGTCGAGTCTTCTACAACGAGGATGCGGCGAGTCGGCGCCATGACGTTGCTCCTGCTCTGATCCGCGGTGGTCACGACCAAAGCGTAGTGCTCAATTTCCCGCTTGCATTTGAAGAATGCGACACGCATCGACTGCGCGTCGAGCGCGCCCCGAACGCAACTGTTTCGCACGCCGGAAGACCTGGACCTAGCCGCGAACGGGCTCGAATCGTGGCCGCGAGCGCTCTCGAGCTCACCTTCGCATGTGCGCACCTGCACGCATCGGCACACGTTGCGGGCCACGGCGTGCCTGTCACGACGATCAGGGTGCGTCCCAGCCCGGGACCACCGTCAGCCGGGCGCTGCTGCGGCAGTCCCCTGCACGCCGAGGGGCACGTGGGGTCGGGATCCCGCCCTGAGCGCGATCGTCGCTGTTACAGCCCCCATCCCCGCCCTTCCCCCGCGGTGCGGGGGAAGGGAGATCGCGTGGCGCGAAC